>JBHCHC010000209.1:0-3092 GCA_041802645.1 Moraxella sp.
CAGCAAGGGTGCAAATGTCCATGGGTTAGACCAATTGAGTCGCTCAAAAACTTTCGCTGCCATGGTGCTCAACACCAATAACATGATAAGCCCTAGAGGATTAACCGTTTGATTTGGACTAAGCAGAGCATCATATTCACCACGATAGCCCATAAATTTATAAAAAAATGGTACGATGGTTACCACCAAAAAAACCCGCAATGAATGAGCGGCAACCACCTGATCAACGCGTGCACCATGGATTTGGGCAAAATTTGACATCTCACTAGCCCCACCAATCACGGACGCAAACCAAGCGGTTTTGAAACTGACCTTGCCCAAGCGATAAATAATGATGGATCCTATAATGCCAAGTGTGATGCTAAATAAAGCAACCACAACCATCAAGTAGGCATGACGAGCAAGTAAAGCCATCATTTGTGGCGTGAAGTATAATCCCAAAGAAATGCCAATAACCATCAGTCCTGCTTTTCGGCTAAATCCTGCACTTCTTATGGGTAGCTCCGCCAGAGAGCATCCACCTACTGCAAGCAGTGATCCCAGTAGCCAAGGAATGGGCAGATTTAACGCATTGGCGATGGCACCACCAAGACAAGCGACGGCAAAACTTGGTAAATAAGATGAGATTTGGGTAATCATAGGCTAACTTTTGGTTGTGTGGCAAACATGATGCCAAAAGTAAATTAAAAACAAAAACAGCCACTTTATGATAAGAGGCTGTTTTGATGATGCAAATGATACTTCCTTTAAGCAGCTTGCTTGCGTTTTTTACCACGCATGGAGCGATAGATGGGTAATAGCGCCATGAATAATGCAAGCACCCATAAAGCTTTTGTGATGGAGCCTTGGAATAAAATGCTGATGTCGCCTTGAGAGATGGACAAGGCACGACGCAAGCTAGATTCCATAAGCTCACCCAATACATAGCCTAAGATTAGGGCTGATAGTGGAAAGTTAAGTTTGCGTAAGAAATAACCCAATACACCCAACGCCACCATAAGAATCAAATCAAACGTTGTGCTATGGATGGCATACACCCCCACAAAGCTGACTGCAGCGATGGCAGGAATGAGAATATAGTTGGGCGTATTTAACATTTTGGCAAATAGACCAACCAGGGGCAAGTTTAGGATAAGCAAAATCACGTTACCAATAAACAGTGATGCTATCAAACCCCAAACGATGTTAGGTTGCTCAGCAAACAGCTGCGGACCAGGCGTGATGTTGTACAGTGTCAATGCGCCCATCATAACCGCTGTGGTGCCAGAACCTGGCACACCCAAGGTGAGCATGGGAATGAATGAGCCACAGGCAGAAGCATTATTGGCAGCTTCAGGTGCTGCAATACCACGCAAGTCGCCTTCGCCGAATTTACCAGTCTCGCCTGCCAATTTCTTCTCATTGGTGTAAGTCATGGCACTGGCAATGGTTGCCCCTGCACCAGGTAAAACACCCACCACAAAACCAACTACACCACTACGTACCATAGCCCCTAAACTAAATAAGAATTCTTTCAAGTTGAACATGGCACGCTTGCCTTGCTCTAGGGCTTTTTGACCAGTACTGGTTTGCTCCAGCATGATTAAAATTTCACTGATACTAAAGAACCCGATGACGATGGTGGTAAATTGAATGCCATCAGACAAATTAACCGAATCAAAGGTGAAGCGATAAACGCCTGTCACCGCATCCACGCCCACAGTGGCCAGCCCCAAGCCAATCAGTGCCGCAACAGCGGTTTTGATGGGCTGATCCCCAACCAAACCACTAAGACAAGTGATGGCAAATGGCAACAAATCACGAGAAGCACGCAGTTCAGCAAACTTAGGATCAGCCATCATGACATCAAAGCGAGCTTTCCACCATTGATAAGATTCTTCGCTCACCTTAGGACCCATGTAGTAACCACGAATGACTGGCCATTCAACATCAAAGCCTTGCTCTTTGGCTGTTGGGGTGTCTTTTAGTTTGCCTTCTAGACGCTGTGGAGCAAAGACAGCCAACACACGGATTTTACCCGATTCAATATGCGGACCCATTTCAGCAATACCAGCACTAACCACGCTGATATGATTGCCAAGCACAGCGGTCACCGCTTCGCCACCACCTTCTAGGGCGGCATAAGTCATCTGCTTTGGATCGATACCAGCAGCTTTTGCCATCATGGCGGTTTGTAGCCAGTGCTGACCACCGACACTACCACCAGCACCAAAGCTGATTGAGCATCGCCAGCCATTCAAATCATTTTTACCATCATCTTTTGTCGACATTGAAACTACCATCTGCTTTTAGGACACAACACCCACCTAAGCCAATACCAACCTGAATGCAAAATAAATAAACAGCGATCCGACTGTGGTTTTGCCAAGCTTTGCCAGCCAAGAAAATTGATGTGCATACCTAAGTATCAACTGAGCAAACTGTGCCACCATCGTCAAAAATATCAGACTAATCATTTGAAAAATCGCTCCCAAAATGGCAAAGCTTAATAGCGGATAGGCATAATCTATCGCCACAAATTGCACCATCATTGACGGAAAAAACAGCAGTCCTTTGGGGTTGAGTAGTGCAATCAATAACGCTTTTTTAAAGATTTGTGTTGAGTTTGTCGGCTCGGTGCGGGCTGTTTGGGCGGTCTTTTGCTGCATGGCGTGATAAAGTAAATTAATGCCCAAATACGCCAAATACATCGCTCCGATGAGTTTTAATACACCAAACAAAGCAGGATAAAGCTGCAAAAGTGTCCCCGCCCCAAGTGCTGACGCAACAATCAGCGTGCCATTGCCCAAAAACGTGCCCATCATGGCAAACCGTGCCTGTTTTGCCCCTAAGGTGCTGGCGATGGACAGACAAAACATGGAATTGGGTCCAGGTAATAAAATCAGTACCAAAGCCGTCAAAGTGTACGCCCAAATATCATGAATACCAAACATCGTGTGCCTTTTTGTGTGAGTAATTAAGATGGGGCTAGTGTACAAAAAGTTTTTGTATAGGTAAAATATATTTAAAATTGGTTATTCATAGGTTTTTTGTATGATAAATTTTCGCTTGCTGCGCCATTTGTATTTGTTTTCGGTGGTGGCACAAAAAGG
>JBHCHC010000210.1:0-3919 GCA_041802645.1 Moraxella sp.
ACCCAAACCAAGCATTTGTTATCAGGCATCAAAGGGGTAGAGGTGGTCTTTTCCAAGTGCTGCAATCCTATGTATGGCGATAGCATTGTGGGTCATTTGTCAGCACGTCAAGGTCTGGTCGTTCATCGTCATAAATGTTATGCCTTAGAAAAAATCCGAGCCGAAAACCCCTATCAAGTCATACAACTTAACTGGAAATCAGACGTGAAGATTGATCATAATCATTCGGTGGGGCAGTTGCATTTTCCTGCCATGCTAAAAATCCATGCCATGCTCAATGAAGAGCAGATGAGCCAAGCCATTTATGAGCTGCGTGATTTAAACATCGGCATTGAACAGACTTTGGTTAAAGCAGATGAAAAATCAACGATGACAGGCGGTGTAGGAGCCACTTTCATACAGGTGGTGGTGCGATCACGTGCCCATTTAGAGGAAGGCATTATTAAACTGCGTCAATTATTGGGGTATCCTAGTATCATGCGTTTGTACCAAATGCCTAATTAGGTGATTACATGGGTTGTCTAAGTTGGTTTTTATTTTGATGAAAAAACCCTGCAAGTTGGCAGGGTTTTTTGGTGATGAATGCTGCGATAGACCTTTCAACACAATCCAATAAAGCAGCTACTACAGCTTAAAAGCCAAGGCGTTAAGATGAATCAAAACTCAGTCACGTTTAGGATGTTTTTATACAAGGCTTTTTGTTCAGTACTTGGTTTGGCTGACTGAAGTGCCATGACAGCAGACATATCACCATCAATGCGAATTTTACCCATCATAAATGCCTCTAATGCCACATTAATGTCTTTACCAGAGATGATTTGGGCAAGGGTGTCGCTATCAATATTGATGGTGCTAACAGCGTCAGGGGTGTGATGTTGTCCCAATTTACCCTCTTTTAAATGAAGCTGCTTAGGGTCATCACCAGTAATGCTGACATTAACAATAAGATTGGCAAGGCTTGGAGGTAGATGTAATTCACCTGCTTGGGCGTTTAGAGTCTGCACTTCGTCAAACCATGCTTGACTTAAAAATTTTGCCATAAGAATGCTCCAAATAATAAAATAATAAAAGAATATCGGTGCATTATAAAGCAAAAATCATCAAAAATTGAGCATTTTATAAAAATACCACAAAAATTGACCGTCAGCGTTACAAACCAACCAAAAGATACCAATCATAAGACCAAGCAAATATGATGAGTTTTGTCACGTAACTAGCTAAATTGAAGTGAGTAAAAGTTTTTAAACTCAGACAAATAAGCACTTTTTTGATTTAAAAAATAAATCATAGCGATAAAAATTTGGCAAAATTTACAAAAATTTTCTGAAAAATGTGAAAATTTTCATGAAATTTTTACAAAACATAGCCGAAAACTTACAATTGTGTTGTATAATACACGGTGAAAAACCAACCACAATACCCTATTGTGAGTGTGGATTTAATGCAAGCCAAACTCATCACGAGTCAGCCAGTTGCAGGAAAAATTGTGGTCATTGTTTGATTGTTAAATTTCCTTACTTTTTTCAAGGTTTTTTCCTAAAAGCGGATTTGACTGATGATATTTGGTGAATTTTGCGTTACAATAGACAAACATAGTTAAAAAACGTAAATTTGATGACTATTGATGCCATCAAACAACGAAACAAAATCGGGCTGCACAGGAAACCTATCCCATGAGTCTATCTAAAACAGCAGTAGCCCCACTAAATGCTGATCATGAATATGAAGTCACGCTTGTGCGTTTCTTTACCATCATGGCAGTATTTTGGGGTATTATCGGCATGACGGTCGGTGTGTTTATCGCATCGCAACTGGCATGGCCAGCACTTAATTTTGATACATCTTGGCTATCCTTTGGGCGTTTGAGACCGTTACATACCAATGCGGTGATTTTTGCGTTCGGGGGCTCGGCACTTTTTGCAACGTCTTATTATATTGTTCAACGCACCTGTAAAACACGATTGTTTGCACCATACCTTGCATGGTTTACCTTCTGGGGTTGGCAGGCGGTCATTGTCGCTGCGGTGATTACTCTCCCTTTGGGCTTGACCTCAGCCAAAGAATATGCTGAGTTAGAGTGGCCCATTGATATCATGATCGCCTTGGTGTGGGTCGCTTACGCGATTGTGTTCTTTGGTACGCTCATCAAGCGTCAGACATCTCACATTTATGTGGCGAATTGGTTCTTTGCAGCATTCATCATTACTATTGCACTGCTTCACATTGTTAATAACCTTGCCATTCCTGTGGGTTTGTGGAAGTCTTACTCGCTATATGGTGGTGCAACCGATGCAATGGTACAATGGTGGTATGGACATAATGCGGTAGGTTTCTACTTGACTGCGGCATTTCTTGGTATGATGTATTACTTCATTCCTGTGCAAATAGGTCGCCCTGTATATTCTTATCGTTTGTCCATTGTTCATTTTTGGGCACTGATTGCTTCTTATATGTGGGCAGGTGGGCACCACCTACATTACTCAGCATTACCTGACTGGACTCAGTCTTTGGGCATGGTGTTTTCATTGATTTTGTTTGCTCCATCTTGGGGCGGTATGATTAATGGCGTTCTTAGTTTATCTGGAAGTTGGGATAAACTGCGTACTGACCCCATCATTCGTTTCTTAATCGTGGCATTGTCATTTTACGCGATGAGTACTTTTGAGGGTCCGATGCTGTCTATCAAAGAAGTAAACGCCATCAGTCACAATACCGACTGGACGGTCGGACACGTACACTCAGGTGCGTTGGGCTGGGTAGGTATGATTACCATTGGTTCCATTTATGTACTCCTACCACGCATTTATAATAAAGCAAAAATGTACTCAACTAACCTTATCACAGTTCATTTCTGGCTAGCAACTACAGGTACGGTTCTTTATATTGTTGCTTTGTGGATATCTGGTATCACTCAAGGTATGATGTGGCGTGCAACGAATGATGATGGCACCCTTTCTTATGATTTCATTCAAACTGTGGTGGTTTCTCATTGGCCTTATGTGGTGCGTACCTTAGGCGGTCTGCTTTATGTGGGTGGTATGTTGGTGATGGCATATAACTGCTACAAAACCATCAAAATGCCAAGTGTTCCTGAAAGCATCGCTGAGCCTGATGAGGTTAACACAGGTCGTGACGAGGTTTTTGATAACGATACTGTGAAGGCATAAGGAGGGCACAGCCATGTCTAATATTACCCATGAAATTGTTGAGAAAAACACCGGTTTGCTGGTTGTCTTTATCGTGATTGCAATCAGCTTTGCGACATTGGTTGAAATTTATCCATTAATTTTTGACCAAAATGCTCCTGAGAAAGGTGGCGTAAATAAACCACTTCCCAACATGCGTCCTTGGACGGCATTAGAATTGGAAGGTCGTGATATTTATATCCGTGAAGGTTGTCATGTTTGCCATACACAGATGATTCGCCCGCTTCGTGCCGAAGTTGAGCGTTATGGACCTTATAGCCGTGCTGCAGAATCTGCGTGGGATCACCCATTTTTATGGGGATCTAAACGTACGGGTCCTGACCTTGCTCGTGTGGGCGGTCGTTATTCTGACCAATGGCATATTGACCATTTGATTGATCCGCGTGCGGTCGTGCCAGAATCGGTAATGCCTGCTTATCCTTGGCTCGCCAAGAATGAAGTTGATGGGCAAAAAATTCAAGCGAAAATGCGTATTTTTAAAGACCGTTTTGGCTTGCCTTATACCGAGTCTGATATTGAAGCAGCACCTGACCAAGTTCAGGGTAAAACAGAGCTTGATGCCGTGGTTGCTTATCTGCAGCAGTTAGGTATTGCCATGCAGGGTCAACGCTAATGAATTGGGGCGTTTTACATAGTATCGCAACAGTAGGAGCGTTCATTGCTTTTATCTGTATTGCGTGGTGGGCATACTCGCCAAAAAATAAAAGATCGGA
>JBHCHC010000211.1:0-26505 GCA_041802645.1 Moraxella sp.
GAAAGCGAGTTTTTGGCAGGTAAACAAACCCCAGTGCTGTTTGGGACGGCTTTGGGGAATTTTGGGGTGAATATGATTTTGGATGTACTCACCCAATACGCCCCACCGCCCAAAGACCATGAGACGCTTGAGCGTACGGTCAAAGCAGACGAGCCAGAATTTACAGGTTTTGTGTTCAAAATCCAAGCCAACATGGACCCCAAGCACCGAGACCGTGTTGCCTTTATGCGCATTTGCTCGGGGCGATATGAGCGTGGCATGAAGATGAACCATGTTCGTATCGGCAAAGAAGTGCGTGTGTCGGACGCTTTGATGTTCCTAGCAGGCGACCGTGAGACGCTGGACGAAGCTTATGCAGGCGATATCATTGGCTTGCACAATCATGGCACGATTCAGATTGGCGATAGTTTCACGAGTGGCGAGAATTTGAACTTCACAGGCATTCCGCATTTTGCCCCCGAGCTGTTTCGCCGTGTGGTGCTAAAAGACCCGCTTAAATCTAAGCAACTACAAAAAGGACTGCAACAACTCTCCGAAGAAGGAGCAACCCAAGTATTTATGCCACAAATCAATAATGATTTGATTTTGGGGGCGGTGGGTGTCTTGCAGTTTGAAGTGGTGGCGCACAGATTGCTTGAAGAATATAAAGTACAATGCAGCTTTGAGCCTGTATCTATCGCTACCGTGCGCTGGGTGCATTGTGATGACAAAGTGGCGTTTGAGAAATTTAAGAAAAAAGCCCACGACCAGCTATCGGTGGATGGCGGCGGCTATCTGACCTATCTTGCCCCAAGCCGTGTCAATCTACAGCTTATGCAAGAGCGTTATCCTGAAGTGGAGTTCCGTGCGACTAGGGAGCATTGATGGTTTGACAAAGCCCCTTTTCGGCACTATAATAAGAATACAACTCTCCCTTTATAATTGTCATTAAGTTGGCTGTTGTTTGGGGCTAAAAAAACCGCTTTTGGGCGGTTTTTTACTTTAGGCGGTTGGGTTTGTTAAATTTGTGCTGATGACGTATTGTGCACAATACTTTAGGTACTCAATTTTCCATGCATTGCGTGGAAAATTGGGTTATTGGGTTTAGAAAATAGTAACATTCATGTCAGCGAATATTTAACAATATTACCGCCCAAAAAACTGCTTGAACAGCGTTTACATCTGGCAGTACAAAGGGCAAAATTGCGTTTTGAGTAGTTTGAACTCTGTTTTTACAGCTTAAGGCATTAATTAAAAAGACTTTAGTTATTCAAATTCTTTTTTGCTTTTAAAACCAATATCGTACACCGCCATGACTAGAACATACGCCACGGCGACCTAAACTATAGCTGTATGTACCGTCCCAACATTGGGCGGTTGGTTGTTGTCCATGCCCATAATATTCTGACGGATATGACTTATTGGTATTTGATAGGTATTGTTGCTGTGGGATTTGTAATTCAAGTTGTTTTTGTGCCATTGCAGTTTCTATTGATATTTCCATTCGGATTTTTTCTATCATCCCATTAATTCCAGATACACCTTGATAATTAGGAATTTTTTGAAAATATTGCAAGGCGATTTCTCTATTTTTTGCAATGTCAAACAATCCTTTATAATAAATTTCTCCCATCTTAAAAATTGCAGGTTCATAATGTAAACCTGCCAATTCATTATATAGAGACAGCCCCATTTGATGATTTTGTTCTATACCCCTGCCTTGTGCCAAATGGTTGGCTAATATAAAACCAGCCTCTAAATTGCCAGACAAATAGGCTTGATAATACCAAGCATTTGCATTTTTTAAATCTTGAGATACACCAATACCATACTCATAGATTTTTGCTGTTTCAAATTGAGCATCAGGATAACCATCAAAAGCAAGCTGTTCATACCAATATGATGATATTTGTAAGTCTTGACCGTATTTTTTATTACTAAATAAAATATCGGTGCCATGACGATAATTTTCAGCCAAGCATAGCATTCCTTCAACTTTATCCCAGTTTTTCAACAGATGGCAAGGGACACTACCATCAGCCAAACAAATTTTACCATCATCTTTTGGTTGACTTTTTGTCTTAATTTCACATTGATAAATTGTTTGTCTAAATTGTTGTTTTTGTTTACGGTTATGGTTATCCGTCCATAGATAACCAACCGTTACCACAATAAAAATAAAGAAAAATAATTTATCCATTATCTTTAATCAACCACCTTAAAAGACTGCGCGCCAAATTCAGCACCCCCTACCCCGACTCGGATATGATAAATACCTTTTGGGGTATTAGCAGGAAAAAACCAACAAGCATCTAACTGATTTTGGGTTGCGTAAATTTGTCTGCCAAATTTTGCAGTATTTGAGCTTGTTTGTACGCTACTGGTTAATTGATTATTGGCGTTTTGTCCTGCATTGCCTGTAAAAGTTGCGTTAACAGGCATTGTAAATAACTCGCTGACTTGATAAGTTTGAGCACTGTTTACAGGTGTAACCGCCCAGCACAACATATCATTTTTCTTTAAAGATAAATTCATATGTCCTTTATCTTTGCCTGTTTTTTGATTGATGACTTGCACATACAGTCTAGGCTCTTGTGCTTGCTGATATCTTTCAAGTCGCTGTCCGTATTGCTGTTCTAGCCGTTGTCTTTCCAGCTGCTGACGTCTTATCTCCTCATAATAATAAGCATCCTGTTGATTTTCATATCTGGCACGACTTGCTCCTTGCTCGTATGCACCAAATAAATCGGGGATATACATGGCGTGAGCGGTTAAGCTAGATAATAATAAAAGAGATAAAGTGATTTTGGATAGGGTTTTCATAAGTTTTCCTTTAATTGCTACTTATGGGTTTGAGTTGGTATAACGCACATACTTCTTTAATCATTTGTTCGGCTACGGTATCAGGAATTGCCTCATTCCAATTAGATGACGAATAAGTGGAAAAATAGCTGTCTTTACCACTCCAAACAACATTCGAATCCTTATAATACGCCACATCTCCAATTTGCCATTTTTTATCAATACAATCGATATACCAAAGTGCTTGATCCAAATTATAATAGCTCCCATCAGATCCTCTTTGATTTTTATGGTATAGTTTTCTTTGCCACGCAGTTACATAATATTTGCTTTTGCTACCATTATCAAAATAATGACCTTTTATGCTGTCAAAGTCTATATAAACCGTCTGATTGATAACATTGGACGAAGACAATACCCAGTTCGCCGCCATCGTCATTTGACCACTTGCCAAAATCACACTTGCTAACATTAACTTTTTCATAAAATCTCCTTAAAGATTAACAATTAAATCCAAATGCATAGGATGTATTACGGTAGCAGGGCAAAGGCTACCGCCCACTTTTAAATGTCTATCGGAAAAAATAATTTTTTCATAGCCACGGCTACCAATATCTCCAAAAGTGCTGTTTGATATACCATAGCCTATTTTATTAATAAGTTCATATTCTAATTTGGCAGACATTTCATTATTATCTAGCTTTCTAATGGAAAATATAGGACTAATAAAATAAGGCTCTGGCGACTGCCAAAATCCACCACCAAGCTCACGCCCCAAAGCAATAAGATAGCGATATTTAGCCATATCTATTGCTTTGCCATCTTTGCTTGATTTAATCACATACGACATACCATCATCAAAAAAGTGATAATATAAATATTGATGATTGTCCGAGCAATCAAAAGACATGATATTATCTACATTGTGATATCTTGTTACTGTTTGACCATTATTTAAATATAAAAATAAGACCAACAGCAACAGAAAAACACCACCGATTACCGCACCAATAATTTTTCCCATATCAATAAATTTCTTTTAATTTACCATTATCAAAAATAAATTTGTTATTAACTACCATGGATGGGCAACACGCGGGGTCTTCATGTTCGCTATAATATGTGGATTGAGCGTTGATCGTACCATCATTATCTACTCTTATGATTAAATCAATACCTAATGTACGAATATCTCCGTATAGATATTGGTTATTACCCATACCTAAATACACTGCTAATTCTGATGATTTGGTCGTCATATGACAATTTGATACTTCACAATAACGAAGTGCAACTACTGCATCTTTTATGCCATCATGATTAACATCAATATGCGTAATATCTTGACTTTCTAATTTATGACTATGCCCATCATAACTGGCACTGTCTCTATCTAAAAATAATAGAGATTTTTTAACTGTATCATTAATCAGATAATTTAGATTATAGCCATTTTGATTGCTTTGATAAGCTGGGTTGATATTTTGAGTTGACGGTGCAACCATTGTATTTATCTGCGTCTTTAAATACTCCGCTCGCTCATTTAATTGTGGCACTTCACACAAATAGCGATACGCTTTTGCTAAATCTCTATCGGTACTTTGAGCATTACCATAGGCGGTGCAGTCGGCTTCTCTACTTTTGTTAATCGCCCGTTGTTCGGCTCTTAAAAACTCTTGCGTACTTGGGGGTAAACTGTTCCAAACCTCATTAATATTGGCAACTGCATTATCATATCGTTTTTGAGCCTCTACCAAAACAAGCTGTGGATTTAATGATGGCTCGCTATTAATATTTGGTGCTACAATATCATCAGAAGAGATATTGGGTGTTTGCGTATTGCTAGGCTGATTGTCTTGATAAGTTGGTGTGTTATTTTGACGATTTTCATATTTTTGCTGTTCATCAATTATTTTAGGATATAACACAAGATTGTAAAATAGCAAAATTGCAACACCGATCCAAATAGAATTGTCTTTTTCTATTTCTATCTCATCATCAAAATAATCATCTCTTGGGTCATCTCCAAAGCGATTTGCCCCTTGTGTTGGTTTCCAAAACCACATCGCTATCACAACAAAAGGCATTACAATCCACCACGCTTTATAATTACAGTCGTGAAGTCTTTTTGCACCAATAAATACCAAAAAAGACCAAGGGACTAACTCAATCATAGTCGCAAGTAATAAATATTCAAATGATGGCAACGATGATGATAAATCAAGACCACCCTGAATTCCTATACGCAAAATTATTAAAATAAATATTGCAGGTACAGACAACAATATATAAGTCGTCCTTCTCATTCGCCCAAAAGACCAAAATGATGGTTTATTTATGGCATCATCATCTTGCGGATGGTAATGTCCTTGATGGTGATTATGAGCATTTTTTGTATCGGTATAATCATAATAGCCGCCAGTATTTGTGTGATTATTATGATGATTTTGAGTGCTGTCTTTTTGATTTGATTGATGACTTTGACCGCCTGTATAATCATAAAATGACGAATTGTTATTATTGGACTTTTGATTAAAATTTTGACTACTCTGATTTTCTTTGCTTTGACTACTTTGTGTTTGATATTTTTTCTCTTGCTCATCAATCCACTTATCATGTTCGGCACGGCGAACAGGATCAATCAATACCTGATAAGCAGTATTAATAATTTTCATAATCCGTTCAGCATTGGGATTATTGGCATTTCTATCTGGATGATATTTTTGAGCAAGCGCTTTATAAGCTGCTTTAATCACCGCGATATCAGCATTCCTAGCGACATTTAAGTTGTCATAATGGGTACGAAATTTTTTCATAAATTACCCCACCGAGTTGCCCCCGACCATACGATAAGAAAAATAACCAGAGCAAATACACTCACCGCATAACTTATACCGATATAAGGGTCATTTTCTATATCTTCATCATCGTTCTGTCTTGGAAAAAAATTTGTCATTGCAAGCGACACAGCAAACAATGCACCAAAAAACGGAATAAATGACACCAAGCATAATGCAGGGTTACTACCACTATCATTTAAGCGTTTGACCTGTACATATAATAAATTAATCACCGCCAATAAATAAGATACCCACAACCAAAAATCTTGACCTGATGTTAATTCTCTTATTTTTGTTCCCATAGAAAATATAGGTATAGAAATATTTGGCGGGAATAAATACATACTGTCATTGATTGCTAATATCAAAAAACATGGGATAATCGCAGATAAAAAATACTGCATTGGGTTTAGATAACCATCTAATAAATTTATGTTATTTGATTTACTGGTATCATTATTGTTGCTATTATTTGTATTTTGCAAATCATGATAAATACATTGTGTGATAAAATTAACCACGCCATCTCTTATAACCAAAGATCTTTTTCTAATGTCTTTTTTATTTTGATTTTTTTTGATTGCGATTTTGTCATGCTCTGTTATTTCATTCATATCATCATATTTTAAAGATAGCATGACTACCGATTTTTCATCAAAAATCTCTGAACTAATAATTTTTAAATCTTGTGATAAATTGATAAAACTCATCGCACCATTTAAGCCATCTTCTGGTCTTTGACACGCTCTATTGTTAAAATTATCCAACATTTCTTCTAAAAATAATTCATAAAGTTCATATTTATAAATTATTTCATCATCATGATTATTGTTTAATCGCTCGCCTAGCATTTGCTCAATGACAGGGGTATACTTAATAGATTTTTCATTTAGTCTTTGCTTAATAATCATTCTTGATTGCGGTGTATTTGCAGTATTTAAAAAACCAGTCATCACACCTGTCCATTCATCAACCATCTTATCAATCAGTATTTTTTTCTTATCATTTATTCCATGACTTTGTATTAAATTAACATAAGTAATGAGTAGCATATAAGATGCTTCTTCTAATACTGCTTTTGACCAAAGTGGTTTGTTTTGATAAGCGGATATTACAAATTGATTACCAATTAATTTGGTGTGGGTTGCCAAAATTATGATACTATCTTTGATATTCTGCATCGTTATTCCTTGGTCATTTTATTTTTTATAAAAAATAGCAAATATAAATACCGAAGTTTAATTATCTACTATCTTTTTAACATCATCATAGATAATTTGTACAAAGCAGCATTATAAAATTGCTCAAAATCTTGTCTGGCATCTACTAAGGTTGTAATATCAGATGGTATGATGTTTGCATTTAGGCTTGAACGAATTTTTCTATCTAGAGATAGTGCGATTACTTTTTCAAAAAGAAAGGCCATTAATATTTCGTCATCCACAAAACTTCTATTACCCCTTTCAAAGTAAGGCTTAAAAAAATTTTGCGGATCTCTTTCCATGTGTTGAGCCAAATCAGCAATGACACGCCTGTAAGCATGCTCTCTTTGTATGCCAGACCATATTGCATAAAGAATAAAGGCGACAATACCGCCTACAATCCACATCAGTATTTCCATAACATTCTCACTTGGTTTTAAAGTTATATATTTACCGATTATTAGAACAATCCATAACTGCTTGAATCATCGCTGTAGCGGAACGCTGTTGAATATCATTCATAGTGTTGATTGCTACATATTCAGCAGGCAATAACATCGTTTTTAGATCACTGATTGGCAACTGTTGTACCATATTATCCATAACACAATTGCATACCGTACTTGCATTGGGAATATTTTGGGATTGAAACTCACTCATACACCCACTGATATTCTGCTCTTTAAAAATTTGTTGTATCTCAAGATTACTTTTTTTATCATAGTAAGCAATCATCTCATCTTTTGTTGGAGTTTTTAATTCTGATTTATTAGTAATTCTTGGTTCTGAGTTTAACTCTTGACTAGAACTACTACTATCGCATCCAAATAAAAATAATGTTGTTAAACATCCGACCAGTAAAAATCTCATAATCAACTCCTTAAAACAAATACATTAGTCCACGAATAGTACCAATAGGAAAAAACAAAACAAAACAAAATCAGCGATAGCCCACATGATTTTACCGTTTTGCACATCTTTTACAATGGCATAAATTGGCATAATAACACCTAAGAAGAGTTTAACCGCCATTAAAATAAACACATAAGCACCAACAGCTACTTCTTCTTTTTTATTTAAATCAGACATTGAAATCTCCATTTTAACGCTTAAAATTAAAAACAAACCCCATAGCTACTATCCGACAGTTGCCACCGTCGCCCTTGTTGATCTGTACCGCTGCTATTGATGAGCATACCGCCTGCCACATGAAAATCAAGCTTAATCACGCTTGCCTGACCTCTATCCCACCAAATCACCGCATAATGGCTAAACATGTCATAATTGCCAAAAGGATTGCCTGTGGCTTGATTAAGCTCTTGTCCTGTGTAGATTTGCGTTTGCACTTGATACGCCTGCGACCATGCGTAATTTGTCATGTATTTGGCACAAACGTTTTTGACTTCATAGGCATAGACTGTGTGGCTGCTCAAAATCAGCAGTAAGAACAAAAGATAAGCTTTCATGAGTGATTGCCAAAAGTTGTTGAATGTTGTATTATGTTACTGTATTGTATGTTTTTATCAACCAACAATCCATTGTTTTTTAACCACTTTTTGGGATTTTAACCCACAAAATAGGATTTAAACATGTCAATTTCTGAAAATTTACAAAAACTTAGAAAAAATCATGAATTAAGCCAAGAGCAAATGGCAGAACTGCTGAATATGTCAAAAAATGGTTATGGAAAATTAGAACGTGGCGAAAGCAAAATCACCGTTGAACATTTACAAAATATTGCCAATGTTTTTAAAATTGATATTGCTGATTTATTAAAAGAAGATAGGGACTTTACTTTATTATTAGGAGATAATTATACAAATTGTGCCAATCGTTATTACAATAACACCCATGAATTAGAAAAACTCCAACTCATCATCGCCCACAAAGATGAGTTGCTCACCCAAAAAGACAAAGAGATTGAACTACTAAGGCAGATGCTGACATTAACATCATGACAGCAAAGCACCTCATCATCTGTTGGAGGTTTTGTCTTATCAGCCGTTTTATACTCCCAGCCATAAAGACGCCTGTTTTTATGGCTTTCTTTATGATTTATGGTGGCGAACGCAGCGAAGTCTTGCATCAGCCTATTAAAAAGCGTATGATGACTTTAGCAAACATCTGGCACTTGCATGCTTAATTCCTTTATGATAATAACAATTGACATCATCTATGACTGAGCCAAAGTCTGACCACAGACCCACACCCGACTCTCTATCACAAACATTTATCAGGCAGAGGCAGTCCTATGAGGCTCATCCCATGCCATCTGCCAAAACTCGCCGTGAGGATTTGGCTCGCTTAAAACAGGTTCTCATCACCCACCAAGATGCCATCGCAGATGCCATCAGTACCGATTATGGTAATCGCAGCAGCACCGAAACACACATTGGCGAGCTGATGACCTGCCTTCATCACATTGATTATTATCAAAAACATCTGACAAGGTGGATGCGTCCTAGTCGCCGCAAGATTGGCATGCTACACCAACCTGCCAAAGGCTGGGTGGAGTATCAGCCCTATGGCGTGGTCGGCATCATCGCTCCATGGAATTACCCCTTACTACTTTGTATTGGACCACTCATTTGTGCCTTGGCAGCAGGTAATCGTGCTATGATTAAGCTGTCAGGTGTCAGTCAGCAATTTGGTCGATTATTAAAAGACATCTTGTCACACGCCTTTGATGAGGCACAAGTGGCGGTCTGTGCCTCAGATGACATCTCTGAATATTTTGCACGCCTACCCTTTGATTTATTGGTATTTACAGGCTCAACCGCAGTGGGTCGGTTGGTGATGGCACAAGCGGCGGCGAATTTAACGCCCGTCATCTTAGAGCTGGGTGGAAAATCCCCTGTCATTGTTCATGACTCTGTGCCGATGACAGATGTTGCTGAGCGTTTGGCGTTTGGCAAGCTGTGGAATGCAGGACAGACGTGTGTCGCCCCCGACCATGTGTATTTGCCTCGTGGCAAACTGGATGAATTTATCACCTGTTATGAACAGCAAGCCAGTAAAATGTACCCCACACTCAAAGACAATCCTGATTATACCAGCATCATTCATGACCGCCAGTTTATGAAACTACAAAGTTATCTGACTGATGCCAAAGCCAAAGGAGCAAATATCATTGAGATAAATCCCAGGCAAGAATCACTGGTAGATGCTCGCAAAATTCCCCCAACACTGGTATACGGCGTGACAGCCGACATGCTACTCATGCAGCATGAGATTTTTGGACCGATTTTGCCAATCATTGAGTATGATGACATACATGCAGTGATTGACACCATCAATCAAGGAGAGCGGCCTTTGGCATTGTATTATTTTGATTATGATGGCAAGCGAGCAGATGACGTGGCTCATCAGACGCATTCGGGGCATTTTGGGCGTAACTGTGTGCTGACACACGTTGCCCAAGATGATTTACCTTTTGGTGGAGTGGGTGCATCAGGGATGGGCAAATATCATGGACCTGAGGGATTTTTTAGTTTTAGTCACGCACGCTCAGTGATGAGCAGTCCCAAATTTTATGCCTTAAGATTCATCTTTCCGCCATTTGATCGCCCACTCATTCATTGGCTAAAAAAACTTTTTGTTCGTTAAAATAGGGAAAATCATGATGGCGGACTTACCTACACCTAATTTGCCCATTTCCACAACAGCCTCTCAAACATGGTCGGTATCGGCACGACTACATCACGCCTATGTCGCCACCATGCTTGATGTCGTTGGTCGCAGTCTTGTCATGGCAAGCAAGATTGATGAGGAAGTGCGTCACGAACTCTCAGGACTGCCCACGGGACTGACGGTGGCGATGACGGTATTTGGTACATCTTTAGGATTTATGCTACAAGTAGTGCAAGATGAGACCTCCAAGCATTTGGTGTTTGTATCAGAACCCTTGACAAAAGCTGCCTTAAACATACGCTTTAAGCACCTCAATCACGCTTATCTGGTACTGTCTTTTCAAGAGGGCACCGCACAAGCATTTGCACATGACCGCATGATGGTTGATGGAGATTTGAGCCATGCCGTGCGACTTGTGCGATGCCTAAATCGCTTAGAGGCGTTAATTTTACCTAAGATGTTGGCAAGGCTAGCAGTAAAACAATATCCAACCAACTTATCATTAGCAGATAAGCTGATGCTAGCAACCAAAGTCTATGCCAGAGTACTCAGGTCGTATTTGGGTGGTAAATAATCAAGCCACGCAACAAAATTCCACCACCAAACCATAAGCTCGGAGTTCACATGAAACGCTATTATGAATTTTATTGCCCAGTAAAAATCATCGCAGGTCATCAAGCACTTGACAATATTCCGTTTGAACTATCCTTGCTTGGGGTGCGTCGGGCAATGGTCATTACTGACGCAGGCGTTCGACAAAATGGCTTGCTAGAGCCGATTGAGACAGCATTTGCCTTAACAGACATGGATTTGGCAGGTGTATTTGATCAGGTGCCTCATGATTCAAGTTTGGAGGTGGTACGTCAGATTGCCCATGAGTTTCGTGTAGCAGATGCGGACGCGATTTTGGCAGTAGGTGGCGGTTCGGTCATAGATACTGCCAAGGCTGTGAACATCTTGGTTAGCGAAGGTGGTGATGATTTGTCAGCTTATGTCGGTGCTCACCATCTGCCCAAGCCTTTAAAACCCTTGTTTGTCATACCAACCACTGCAGGCACAGGCTCAGAGGTCACGATGGTGGCAGTAGTTGCTGATTCCCAAAATGCCCAAAAGATGCTGTTCGCTTCTTATTATTTACTCCCGACCGCCGCCATTTTAGACCCACGCATGACACAAACCCTACCGCCACGCCTGACAGCGATGACTGCCATGGATGCACTCACTCACGCCATCGAAGCCTATACAGGACTTGGGCACAATCCCATAAGCGATGCTTATGCTTGTTCTGCTATTGAACTGATAGCTAAACACTTGTTCTGGGTGTTAGACAATCCAACAGAGGCTGACGGGCGATTGGCACTGGCACAAGCCTCAACGATGGCAGGCATGGCTTTTTCTAATTCGATGGTGGCATTGGTACATTCTTTGGGGCATGCCCTTGGGGCGGTATCGCACCTGCCGCACGGTTTATGCATGAATGTATTTTTGCCTTATGTATTAAAGTATAATTTAACACATGATGCCGAGCGACTTGGACGGCTATTGCTGCCCTTGGCAGGGGCTGATGTTTATGCCACAACGCCCCCAAGTGAACGTGCCAAGACATTGGTTGAGCATATTCATGCCATGAGACAGGAAATCTATATACGAACAGGGCTGCCACGCACCCTAAAAGAGACAGGTCAAGTCAGTCAAGAACAGCTCCCTCACATCATTGAAAAAGCCATGGATGATGGCTCTATCATCTACAATCACCGTGAAGCTGACCGCTCGGCATTATTACAGATTTTGCAAGAAGCATGGGAGGGCTGATAAGATACGCGTGTTTTGACAGGCCAATAATAGCTGATACCTATCATTCTTAGAGATGCTCGCTAGATGTGCTACAATAGTCATCCTTAATCTAAATGCAATGACCTCTGCCATGCTTATCTGCCCCATATGTCGCACTACTTTAGTTTTGCAAAACAAAACATACGTCTGCCAAAACCATCACAGCTATGATGTTGCCAAAGATGGCTATGTTAATCTGCACGTCGTCCAGCACAAAAACAGCCACAATGCCGGTGATACCACCTTATCTGTTCAGGCTCGCCGACGTTTTTTGGTAGGTGGATTTTATGCACCTGCCAAATCCGCCATCATACAAATCATCAAAACGCTTGAAGCACAAAAGGTGCTAGACATTGGTTGCGGTGAAGGTTATTACACGTGTGGTCTTGGAGAAGTTGTTAATGAAGTGATTGGCGTGGACATTGCCAAATCAGCAATACAAGCTGCGTCAAAAGCCTACAAAGGTCAGGCAGACAAGAAAAATAACATCACATGGGTGGTGGGGACGGGGGCGGTATTGCCTGTGGCAGATGGCAGCATCGATGTTTGTACCAGTTTTTTTAGTCCCCTGCCAAAGCAAGAGATGCTGCGAGTGTTAAAGCCAAGGGGACATCTACTTATTGCCACGCCTGCTCCACATCATCTATACGCCCTACGTGACAGGCTTTTTGATACGGTCAATCTGCACAATCCCACTAAGTTCATCCACGAATTATCACCAGAGTTTACCCTGCTTAATGAATGGCAAATTGACACACCCATGCAATTAGGCAGCCAAAGCTTATCCGATTTGATGGACATGACCCCTTACGCTTATAAAGCCAAACTGGACAAAAAAGCAACCCTAAAAGCCGAACAGGACTTTAATGTGGTCGCTTCATTTTGTTTATATCTGTTTCATAAAGACTAAGTAAGCAGCACAAGCGTGCTTTGATGACAGTCTAAGCAAAAACCTCATCACACGCCTGCTTAAACCTAGCCACTGCCCCTGATACATCGGTCAGCTTGTCAAGTCCAAATAACCCAACTCTAAAACTCTTATAGTCAGAAGGTTCACCCACTTGTAATGGCACGCCTCCCGCAATTTGCACCCCAACTTTGGCAAATGCCACGCCTTTATGCACCTCATCACTGGGTGCATGGCAGACGATGACACCGACCGCTTGACTATCCTTATCTGCCACGCTTTGGATGCCTTTATCATTTAGCACTTGCAGGATTGCTTGTCCAAGCTCGATTTGAGCAGCTTTTAGCTTGTCAAAGCCGATGGCTTGGCATTCTTTTAGGGTGTCTCGTAGCTGTCTTAGTCCATCGGTTGGCATGGTAGCATGATAAGCATGCCCACCGTTTTCGTAGGCAGTCATGATGTTCATCCACGCCTTTAAATCCAAAGCAAAACTGGTCGATTCGCTCTCTTGCACCCTCTCTTTTGCTCGCTCTGACATCATGACCAATCCGCAACAAGGTGTGCTAGACAAGCCCTTTTGCGGAGCTGACAAGAGCACATCAATCCCAAGTGACTTCATGTCAAGCCATACACAACCTGAGGCGATACAATCAATTACCAAAATTCCACCCACTTCATGCACCGCCTGTCCTAATGCACGAATATAGTCATCTGATAGCATCATGCCAGATGCCGTCTCTACGTGCGGTGCAAAGACCACACTTGGGCGGTTTTGGTGGATAAACTGAGTAACCTTATCGATGTCGGCAGGTGCGAATGTGGTGGGATTTGTATTGATTTGAGAGGTGAAAACTTGGGTGGATTTGGCGATGCGTCCTTTTTCTATGATCTGCGTCCAGCGATAGCTAAACCAGCCATTTCGTACAATCACGACATCCTTATCGGTGGCAAGCTGACGAGCGGTCGCTTCCATGCCCGAGGTGCCAGAACCGGGGATGATGGCGACTGCATCTGCATTGTACAGCCCCTTTAAGGTGGTGGACAAATCCCTCATTACTTGCTGAAATTCAGCGGACATATGATTTAATGCACGGTCGGTATAAACCACCGAATACTCCAAAAGTCCTTGTGGGTCAATGTCGTCTCGTAGGGCAGGCATGGCAACTCCTTATGGTGCGTCAGATGAAAACACTAATTTACAAAAATTTAGTAAAAATTGCAAATGGTTTTTGGCAGCTTAGCTTTGGTCCACCACTCACGTACCATCTCTCAAATCTGTCAAACCTGTCGATCTCGATAATCCATCAAGCCTGCCGTTACGACCTCTAAGACATCTGCCTCTTGATGTGTGGCAATCGTGCGAATGAGTCGTGAGGGTGAGTGTGTCAAGGTATTGGTCAAGCGATGGGCAAACTCATCCATCACCACCATCACATCATCGCCCTGTGCCAAACGTCGTTTGGCGTGGTCAAGCAGTCTGTCTCTGTGTTCACCTGCCATCATGCGATAGTCGGTGATGAAACGTCTGGCAGATAAAAGCTGCATCTGACTCTCGATGCTAAGGGTGAGCTGACTAACCATCAGCTCCGCCTCAACTGCTGCCTGCTTTCGCTCTTCTAGATTACCTGCAATGACGTGTTGCAAATCGTCTATTGAATACAGATAAACGTCATCAAGCCCTCCCACACTCGACTCGATGTCTCTTGGCACCGCCAAATCAACCAAAAGCATCGGACGGTGGCGACGGACTCGCTGAGCGTGTCTGACCATCTCTTCGGTAATGAGTGTATTCATGCTGCCACTACAACTACTCACCACATCTGCACGCAGCAGCACCTCTGACAAGTTCTCCAGTCCCACACACGACACACAGACCTCTCGACCTGCTTCTGTCGCCATCTGCATGAGTTCCTCTTTTAGGTGTTCGGCACGCTCAGGACTGCGATTGGCGATGATGATGTTTTTCATGCCAAGACTTGCCACGTTATGTGCCACCAAACGATTCATCTCACCTGCCGCCGCCACCAGTAAAGTTACCTCGCTTGGCTTATCAAAAATCTGTGTCACCAGTTTGGCGGTGGCAAACCCCAATGTCACCGCCTGCTGTCCTAGCTTGGTGTCTCGGCGAACGCTTCGAGCAGAGGCAAATATCTGCTGTGTAAGCCAATGAAATTCACTGCCCACACCGCTAACTGCCTGCGACAGTGCCACTGCTTGTCGGATTTGTCCTAAAATTTGTGGCTCGCCCAAAATCATCGAATCTAAGCCCGATGCCACGCGAAGCCAATGATTTAAGGCGCGATTATTCTCATAAGTGTATAAAAATGGCAAAATCTCATCAAATGGCACGCCCTTAAAATCTGCCAGCCATGACCGTATTTTTCCTGCCTGTGCACTGACATCATCCTCTTCATTCATCGCCTGCCATTCGTCATCGAAGCCGACATAAATCTCACTGCGATTACAAGTTGAGACGATGATTGCTCCTGATACTGAGTCATCAAGATGATGAATGTCGGTGATGGCTTGCGGCAAATCCGAGCCAAACGACAGCCTCTCTCGCAGAGCGACAGGGGCAGTTTTATGATTGACTCCGATGACGGCTAACTTCATGATGGTAGATAATTAAGCAAAATGAGATAATAATAAAGACGACTGGTTCGGTAAAAGCGACGAACGAAACAGAGTATTATAACACCATTTTGTCAAAACACACAAAAAATCAAGGTTGTGATAAAACACTCAACCATCCGCGTAATGACCCAAAATCCTACCATGATACCAAGACACACAAACAGTCATGACATGAATCATGATTTAAAAGCAAGTCAGTCGCTTTTATCATTATTTATAGCAACATGGCATATTATCATGTTCTAACTTTATTATTTTTGGGTATTTTTACCCTTTGTCCTTGAAAAATACACCTCCACTCCCATTAAACAAATCACAACCTAAGACATGAAACCAACCGTCACATCATTTACTTTTTCCCACCGCCCCTCCTTCGGTGGGTCTAGCCCATTGCCTTTTTTTAGGTAATGGGTCTTTTTTATCATTTTTAGGGCATGTTCGATATTGGCATCCGCCATGAAAGCGTCAAAACATCGTCCGTTTTAGGAGAAAATTATCGAACAGTCATTTTATGAGCCAAGCCTTTGATGGCAACTTACTTTTTAAGTTATAAAGGCAAAATATAACACGGATGCTTAGCATGGCACATTGTAAACTGATGCAGTCCTAAGAAGCCAGAGGTGCAGCTCAATCAAATTTAAACTCAAGTCCTGTATGATGCATCGCTTGACACTTTTTATATTAAATTGTTTCAAAACATTGCAACCTTTTGGTGTTTCATCTTATAATAAGATACTTTGTCAAACGATTTTCATCATGAGTGCAACGTCAAGATTTGGGCGATTTTTTAAACGGTCACCCAAACCCACCCACAAAAAATGCCTTGCCCTACTGCTTTGTCTGTTGGTGCTATTGCCTGTTGCTGAAAAAACCTTGCCCTCTGCACGGGCAGGGGTGTTTGACCCTTTGCTAAAAATCCTACTACCCTTTTATCGCACAAGTGATGAAACCCCAAAAGAACCAACTGATGACCCCATCATCCCAAGCTCCCCAGCCTTAGAGCCTGAGTTGAACAACCCCAGCAATGACAATAGCAACGAGCAATCAGCCGATGAGGCGGTCGATGCCGAACCTTTGGATGTGCCCGACCTCATCTTTGATGATACGCTAAGTGCTGATGACAGTACGCCAATGCTCAGCTACCCCGATTTGTACGCTTTGCTGTCAGCAGAGTTCGGCATTGACAGAGGGCAAATCAATGAGTCACTAACCATATATAAGGCTGAAAGTTTTAAAAATAATGCTACCTCCGTCTTTGAACGAGCATTGGCTCTCTCTATCGAATACGAAACCCCCGCTCAATCGCTTGCCTTTGCTCGTGCTTGGCAACGCCAAAACCCCGACCATGAGCTTGCATGGTTTTATGTTGCTCATCTTGCTCTAAAGGTTGGTGATTATGATGAGGCCAGTGCCATGCTCAGAATGATTTTAAATCATGATGACAAAGCAGATTTGACAGAGATTTTAACAGGGATTTTCCCTCAAAGCCCTGATGAGCAAAGGCAGCTTTTTACCATTTTACAGAGCATCGATGATGACAACCCCTCCTTATCAGTACTGCGAGCAGGTCTGCTGCTTCGCCTTGGAGATTACTCGCCTGCTTTGGCTCACATCAATAAAGCCCTAAAAGATGAGCCTGACAACTTAGCATTCATTTCTTTAAAAATTGACATTTTAAGAGAAAGCAGACAAGAGAAAGCGATGTGGGCATTCATCCGTCAAAAAGTCAAAGAGTTGCCCAGTGTTAAAGAATTACACCTGTATGAAATACGTCATGAGATAGACATGGGTCAGCTTGGACGAGCATGGGATTTACTTCAAGTGGCGAACCGTGAGACCAAAGACCCTGAGGTTACTCTGTTGACCGCCTTGGTGGCACTTGATATTGGCAAATATGAAAATGCCCGCACCGTACTCACTCCCTTGCTTGATGTGCCTAACTTTAATAGCCGTGCCAACTACTATCTTGCCATCAGTTACGAACGTTCAGGAAGTATCGGACTTGCCAAAGAGCATTATGAAAAAGTCAAAGACTATGAGCATGTATTAGATGCTCGCACTAAGGTTGTGGGGTATTATCTTGCTACAGATGATGTGGATAAAGCCATCGCCACCTTAGTCAGACTGCGTGATGACTTTGAGATTTATGCCATTGACAGCTACTTACTCCAAGCGGAGATTCTGTTGCGTCAAGACAAAAAAACCGATGCACAAAACCTACTTACCATCGCCAATCGTGAATATCCTGACGATGACCGTCTGCTCTTTGCCAGTTATCAACTTTTAGAGCAAGAGCTTAGCGAGGATGACAAACGCTTGACGGTGAACAAGCTTTTAGAGATTGACAGTTTAAACCCCGCTTATCGCTTAGCAGACATCAAGCTACGCCTTAGTCAAGACCCCAATGATGCAGATGCCTTAGAAGATGCCTCTGCCCTTGCCCAAATCAGCTCCGATGACCCCAACTACGACCCTCAATCACAACTTGATGCTTTGGTTGTGCTTGCCAATAACGCCCTATTACAAGGCAATTATAAGGCGGTATTGGACTACTTAGAAACCCCCTACGAAGTCGCTCCCGACCTAAATGTAGGCATCGTACTACTGCGTGCCTATCAAGGACTTGGCGAATCTGAAAAAGTGGGTGAGCTACTGGCTGACCTACAAAACCGCTTTGCCTTTGGACAAAACAAATCAGGACAGGAAGTACAAGAATATTAAAACCCATCAAACATGCTTTTGTTACTTTTTAGACCTGATCGAGTTCGGCCTGCCTTAGCCGCATTGAAACACACATAAAAGACAAGCCTCATCAAGCCCACCCATTCATCTTGGAAAATTTTATGAAAATCACTCGTAATGCCTTATCTGCCATACTCATCACCTCCATGATGAGCATTTTAACCGCCTGTCAGACCTTGCCCAAAAACCCAACTACAACCACCACGCAAGCCTCTGATGATAAATCCATTCAGGACAAGGTGGAGTTCTCCATCACCGGCAAAATCGGACTCACCACCAACACCCCCTCTGGTAAGCAGGCAGGAAGTGCTTTTTACACTTGGGGGCAAGAAGAGGAGCGTTTTGCCATTGACTTAACAGGAGCACTTGGCATGGGTGCTACTCAAATCCGCTATGATGGACAACTTGCTACGTTGGTTAATGATAAAGGTGAGATACAGGCAAGCAGCCCCGAAGAGTTACTTCTGAAGGCGACAGGTTGGCACGCCCCCATCGGTCATCTGCCTCATTGGATCATCGGCAGAACCGCTCAAGGCGACACAGACAGCCAGACAGATGAACAAGGCAGACTCACCCACAGCACCAATGATGGCTGGACGGCAAATTTTGAATATCCTAAAAACAGCATCCGCCCTAGTCGCCTCATCATCAATCACGCAGAAGGGCATCGCGTGGTAATGACGATTGTTTATCCCAATTCATGACGGTAAATCCTGCCAATACTTAGTGTTAATCTATGAAAGAACTCACTTTATTCTCCCCCGCCAAACTCAACCTATTCTTGCACATCACAGGCAGGGCGGCGGGTGGCTATCATCACTTACAAAGCGTATTTACCGCGATTGATTTTGGTGACACACTGATCATTCGCCCCTCAACCGGCAATCAGCTGGTGACTTTGGTTGGAGCAGATGGGCTGACTGATGGCCCCAGCGACAATCTCATCGTCAAGGCAGTGCAAGCTCTTGCCAAGCGTTATCCCGCCTACGCCACCTCAGTGCAGATTATTTTAGAGAAAAACATCCCCACGGGAGCAGGACTTGGTGGTGGCTCCTCAAACTGTGCCACCACACTCATCGGCATGAATGAATTATGGGGTCTTAGGCTATCGGCTGATGAGCTGATTGAGATTGGGGCAGGTATTGGGGCGGATGTGCCGTTTTTTATCTTTGCTCATGCTCACAAGTCCTCCGCCATCGCCTCAGGGATTGGCGAGATACTGACTGCCATTAATCTGCCCGCCTGTAGCTATTTGGTGTTATTGCCTGATGAACACATGAGTACCGCCACGCTGTTTGGTGCTGATGAGTTAAAGCGAGACTGCCCCACCTATGGTATTGACGCACTGATGAATGCTGATTTTTTTGTCGCCAATGCATTATTTACCAATGTCTTTACTCCGCTGGTGTTAAAACGCTCTGTCAAGGTTGCGTCCGCTTTGAGTTATCTGACCGGTCTAGAAGCCAAGACTGGCACCAAAGCACGCATGAGTGGCACAGGCTCAGCAGTATTCTTGCCAATTCCCAACTCATGGCACAAGACTGCCATCGAATACTTGATCAAGGATGCTCCCTGCCCTGCCCTCTTCGCTCGCGGACTGTATTAAGAGATTATGGATACCCAAAGCAGTCTTAGGTCTGCTATGGTTTACCGATATCTTCTAGTAACGCCAAAAATCCCGACATGTACGCCTTATCTAAGCTGTCCTCACGCACCGCTGCGTACAGCTGACAATACACCCCAGACCCCAAAGGACGACTGACCACCCACCCCTTTTTCTCATATTCGCCCACCACCCAGTCAGGCAACGCTGACACACCTCGCTCGCTCGCCACCAGCTGTATCAGCATGGCGGTGAGTTCGGTGGTGCGGACATCCTTAGGAGCAACGTCTGCAGGCTCTAAGAACTTGGCAATGACATCTAAACGTGTTCGCTCCACAGGATAGACGATAAGCGTCTCTTCTGCCAAATCATTGGGCGTGATAATCGCTTGACTTGCCAAACGATGAGCAGGCGACAAGACAAGCCGACTTTCGTAGGTGAATAAAGACTGATAAATAATACCCTCTATGGGCAAGTCACTGGCAGTGATGAGTAAATCAATATCTCCATCTAAGAGCATTTGGTGTGGCTCAGGCTCAAAACCAGAAGCAAAATCTAGCTCCACATCACCATACTGCTTGCGATAAACATTTAAAATCGGCATGAGCCAGTCAAAACAGCTGTGACACTCACTTGCCAAACGTAACCTGCCTGCCTGTCCATGTGCCAATCTCTTGATGTCAGATTTAGTACGAGCCACCTGAGGCAGAATGTTGTCCGCCAGTTGTAGCATCAGCTTGCCTGCCGGCGTGAATGTCACAGGGCGTGTACGGCGATTTACAAGCGTGATGTCATAATGACTTTCTAGTTCTTTGAGTTGATGAGAGATGGCGGAGGCGGTTAGGTTTAGCTCCTCTGCGGTGGTGGCAAGCGAGCCAAGACGAGCAAGGGTGGAGAGCATCTGTAAATGACGAATTTCTAACATGGTAATATCTCATCGGTGACGATTTTTGTTATTCTAGCATAAAATTAAAATTTCTCATGTTGAAATGATAAATGATGAGGGATTTGATGTTAGTAGCCCCATGACATGAGGTAATGCCTGAATAATTTACAAAATAAATTTCATCTTATATTGAAAAAATTGAGTTTTATTAAATTAAAAAAATCGATTATGATATGCTTTATACAAAATTATTCATTAAATAATTTAAAATATGAATAATTTTTCATTTAAATCCATTCATATCAGAGGTAACACATGACCGTCACTGCTCATATCCTAGGCTATCCTAGAATCGGCGACAAACGCCAAACCAAATTCGCCCTAGAAAAATACTGGGCGGGCAAGCAAGGCCGCACAACCACCCTCGCCCAAATCCAAGAGGTGTTTGACACCAACATCATCGAGCAGGTGGATGCAGGACTGGACATCGTCACCACAGGCGAATTTGCTCATTATGACCTTGTGCTGACCCAAGCGGTGGCATTTGGAGTTATGCCTGAGCGGTTTAATGGAGCACAGAAACTAGACAGCTTTGACCGTCAATTTTATTTTGCTCGTGGGCGAGATCACACAGGGCAGCTTGCTGATACCGCCGCTTGGCAGATGACCAAATGGTTTGACACCAACTATCACTATCTTGTTCCGGAACTTGAGAAAAATCAATGCTTTAACGATACCGACTTTACCCAAATCTTTAAGCAAGTAGATGATGCCAAAGCCATTCTTGCCAAAAAAGGTGTGACCAACGCACTAAAAGTCGTGCTGGTCGGTCCTTTGACTTTTTTGTATCTATCATCATCAAAGGCGGATGACAAGCTAGACCATTTGGAGGCTCTGCTGCCTGTCTATGCTGATTTGCTTGCCAAACTGGGTGAGTGTGGCGTGGATTGGGTGCAGCTTGATGAGCCGATTTTGAGCCTTGACCTTGATGGTAAATGGCAGCAAGCCTTTGAGCGTGCCTATAATGGCTTGCAACGCACTCCGCCAAAACTCATCGTGGCAAGCTACTTTGATACGCTGGGCAATAACACCAACATCGCTTGTCATCTGCCTGTATCCGCCATTCACATTGACATCACTCGCAGCCCCCAGCCCAAGCAGTATGTTAACCAAGTGATTGACCACTTGCCTACCCACAAAATCCTATCGGTTGGTGTGGTAGACGGTCGCTCGGTGTGGACAACCGACCAAGCCCTTACTCATGACATCCTAAGTGAAGCTTATGCCAAATTGGGTGAGCGTCTGTGGGTTGGCTCTGGCTCATCACTGCTACATTTACCAGTGGATTTGGCACATGAAAACGTGCCTAGCGAGCTAGATGGCAAACTTGCCTTTGCTAAGCAAAAACTTGGTGAAGTGGTTCACTCAGCCCGCCTTGCCACAGGACAAGCCAAGCCTGATGTCAATGCCACCAAGCTGATACTGATGCCATTAGCAGGCAACGCCAAGACTCGCACAGGTCAATTTGCTGACCGCTACGCCAAACAAAATGCCAAGCTCAATCTGCCACTTTTTCCCACCACGACCATCGGCTCATTCCCACAGACTGCCGAATTTCGTAAGGCTCGTGCCGACTGGAACAAAGGCGTGATTGACAACGCTGCTTATGAGACCGCCATGAAAACCGAAATCCAAAAAGCGGTGGACGAGCAAGAAAAACTGGGTATTGATGTATTTGTGCATGGTGAAGCCGAACGCACGGACATGGTGGAGTATTTTGCCAAGTACATGGACGGCTTTTGGGTATCAGAAAATGGCTGGGTACAGAGCTATGGCACTCGCTGTGTGCGTCCGCCGATTGTCGTTGGCGATATCAGTCGTCCTAAGGCGATGACCGTCAACTGGACAAAATACGCCCAAAGCTTAACCACCAAGCCCATGAAAGGCATACTGACAGGTCCTGTGACGATTCTAAACTGGTCGTTCGCCCCCAGCGATGCCACCACTCGTGATGTGCTACGCTTGCAGATTGCCGAAGCGATTAACCAAGAAGTTGGCGACTTGCAAGAGGCAGGTATCGGCATCATCCAGATTGATGAGCCAGCATTTCGTGAAGGATTGCCCCTGAGAACTTCTGCCCATGCTCACTACTGGCAACAGGCGGTTGGTGCATTCAAGCATGCTTGTGCCATCGCTCATGAAGAGACGCAGATTCATACGCATATGTGCTACTCATCTTTTCATGACTGTCTAGAGCACATCAGTGCCATGGATGCAGACGTCATCACCATTGAGACAGCTCGTTCAGGCTTGCAGCTACTAGATGCCTTTAAAGCAAATGGCTATGCCAATGCCATCGGACCGGGGGTCTATGATATCCACTCGCCGCGCACGCCATCAGCACAGAATATGCAAGTGGTGATAGATGAAGCAATCAAATACATCCCTGCCGAACGTCTATGGATCAATCCTGACTGCGGTCTAAAAACTCGCAACTGGGATGAGACCATCAAAGCACTTGGCAATATGGTTGAGATGACCAAGATAGTGCGTACGACATACATCAAACAAGCGTAAAACCCACAAGAAAAATCTCCAACTGGTAGGCTGGAGATTTTTCTTAATCAAAAAGCTATGATGGATTTATTGGGCTGTCCGCAATAGGTGTAAAACTTTGTTCTGCCAGATTGCCACTTGCCAATCCGCATTTAAAGCAATAATGTGTAAAGGTGCTTTTGCGAGTGGTGCAATTGTGACAATACTCAAACAAATGTATGCCGCAGTGGGGGCAAAAATCCAAATCGGCATTATTAAAATCCAGCGACCGCTCACAGCTTGGACAGATACCCTTGCCGATTTTGACCAATGCATCATCGTAGTCCATCTGCTGCTGTCTTTCGTTACTTGACAGGGCTTCTTCTTGACGTTTGCGTTCAAGGTAGGCATTCATTGCTCCGATGGCATATTTACCAACCACTACTGTCACAATAATACCCACGCCATAACGAACATAGCCACCATAATCGGGCAAATAAGGCACAAGCTCCACAAAAAACGCAAACAAAGCAAAAAACACAAATCCCCACACAAACGGCCAAGCGTTGGTATGACGATAGCGTCTGAACAAAAATGCCGCCAGCAGCAATAGAGGCAATGTGATGAGCAGTCGATAGACAAACACCCGAAATTCTGTGCGTTTTTGGTGCTTGTAGTAGCTGTCTTCAGCAGTCATCTCCATGTTGCTGATTTGACTTTGGATGGTTTCCATCGCTTGCCGCCTGTCTAGCTGTCGTTTTTCTATGGCAGACAGCTCGGTGCTCAGTGTTTGCTCCTGTGCTTTTAGAGCATCTAGGTCTTGGGTACGCTTGATGACTTCTGGGTTTTGGCTGGACTGCTCGGTCACAGAGCGTGTTGCAAGCCAGTTATCAAAGGTTTCTCGAGCGTTGATATTTTCGGTTTGCTTTTGGTTTAGCTCGTGGTTTTTTTGCTCCCACTCATGGTCGATGTCTTGCTTTTTTTGCTCAGCTTGACTAAGCTCATCTTTTAATTGGTTATAAGCTTGCCTGTCAGAGACAAAGTCAGCAAGCGTGACTTCATCGGTACTGATGAGTGGCAAATCTGCGACGATTTTACTCCCCAGCCCAATCAAAAACACGCCAAAAATAAATGCCACCAGCCACAAAAAACCCCGAAACCATTTCTCAGGTTGTCGTCCTGCAGTTTTGGCTTTCGGGGAGGGTTTAAAATGCGGTTTGAGTTTGGCTTTGCCTTTAAGAGACATGACGCACTCCCAAAAATAACGATGCTGTTACTGTATCATAATTTTTGGGATTTGCAAGTGGGTCTGGGGCAATCTACAACAAACATTTTAAATGAAACCGCGGTATCTGCCATCATGTGAATGCACGCATGGCACCTTAACCCATTAAACCGCCATCCTTTTTATGGTGCTTATCACTATACTCCACCCAAAAATCAGCATCATCAATACCAACTTTGCGGGGGTCAAAAATAGGGTCTAAGCCTTGTTTTTTCTGTTCATCATAGTCTTTTAGCACCTTAAAGGCGACTTTGCTAAGCAGTACAATAGCCACAAAGTTCAGATAGCACATACTGCCAAAACCAATATCACCCAATGCCCACATCATACCAGCAGATTGCACACTTCCAAAGAAACAGACGGCTAGAAAAATGAGTTTTAATGCTGTTTTTAAAAACGGATAACGCAGCTTGTCATCTAAATAGACGATGGTCGTCTCAGCAATATAATAGTAGGCAAGCAAACACGTCCAAGCAAATAAGAAAATCGCCAACGCCACAAACGCAGGTCCAAAATCAGCAAACACCGTTGAGACAGCTGCTTGAGTAAATGCCGTACCTGCTGCCACCCCTGGTAGATTCTCAACGAGCATTACCCCATCAGACCCTGCAACATTATATACCAACCGAACCTAAAAACTACCACAAATCCACATAAAATAAAAGAACAAACTATCAATACAATCAAGCCTCCAATCTTGCCTTAGACTTTTTATCCAGCTCCAAACTTGTTCTATGGGATTTAGGTCAGGAGAATAAGGGGGTAGCCAAAGAATGGCGTGGTTGTGTTCTTTAATTAAATCTTGTATGTCTTGTCTTTTATGGAAGGTAGCATTATCCATAACAATGAGACTGTTTGGTGGTAACTCTGGTAATAGAACTTGTTCTACCCATGAGTAAAATACTTGGCTATTGATACTACATTCATATAAACCCACTGCAAACAATCTGTTGGTATAGATTGCTCCAATGGCATTGGTTTGGTTTTTGGCTTGCCAGTTGTAGGTATCATAACATCTTTGTCCTTTAGGGCAATAAGCATAAGGACGATAGGTGTCGCCCTTAAAGCCACTTTCATCAAGATAGATGATGGGACGGTTGTCTTTCTTGAATTGTTCAAGTTGTAGCGTAAAGGCTTGTCTTAGTTCTTCATTGGCACAAGGATGTTTTAATCGCTTTTTTTACGAGTCAGGTTAAGACGTTTCAATGCCTTGCTAATCGCTCTATCAGAACAGTTAAAACGAGAGGCTCTTTGCCGTTGAAAGTCATCAGGGTACTCTATGACATCTTGACGCAGTTGTTCTAGATTTATTTTATGAGCATAAGAAGTGCGTACCTTTCTATTGGGGTGATTTCGCCAATTTTGAATGGTACGTGTGCTGATATTGTACTCATCACTAAGCTGTCTATATGTTTTACCAGCGTTTAGTTGTTTGAGTACTTGTTGTCTAAAATCAGTTGAGTATGCCATAGGGGTATTGTAGTATATTTTGGGTTCGGTTGGTATACATGCCCGTAGATAGAATCATCAAAGCTGTAGCTGTACACACCAGTACCGTATCCACATACACCGAGAATGATTGTACCAAACCTTGCTTGGCAGGGTGAGACACTTCAGCAGCCGCAGA
>JBHCHC010000212.1:0-11575 GCA_041802645.1 Moraxella sp.
GGTAGGAATCACGCTGTCTTTGATGTGGTCGTGCTGTCCTTCCACATTGAGCCCCATGGTTGGGCCAAGCGTTGAGTCAGAAGCAGGCGATCCTGCGTCCCCAAGCACGCCTGCTGTGGCTATCAAAGACACCGTCGCCAGCGGACTAAACCCCATCGCCATACACAGCGGCACATAAATGGTAGCGATGATGGGCACGGTAGAAAATGACGACCCAATCCCCATCGTTACAATCAGCCCAATGATAAGCATGGCAAAAGACGCAAGCGCCTTATTATTGGCAAATGCTGACACCGCCGACTGCACCAATGGATCAATGTGCCCTGTGGCGGTCATCACTTCGGCAAAGCCCTGAGCGGAGATCATGATAAAGCCAATCATCGCCATCATCTTAATGCCGTCATTAAACACGTCGTCCGCTTTTGACCACTTGACCACGCCTGTCGCCATAAATACCGCAAAGCCCGCCAGCGATCCCAAAATCAGCGAATCAGTCATCAGCTGTATGCCGAACGCCACTGCAATCGCTGCAAGCGTCACCACAACTTTAAAAGGAATATTTTTGTCATTTGATTCGTCCGTTTGCGTGTCATCAAGTCCGCTGGTGGATTGTAAGGTAAGTGCGTTATCGTACACTCTTTTTTTGCGATAGCTAATAAATATTGCCACAAGCAACCCTGTCACCATACCTAATGCAGGAATCGCCATCGCTTTGACTACGGACACGCCTTGGGTATCTAGCCCAGCCTTTTGGACGTTTGCTATGATGATTTCGTTAAGATAAATATGCCCAAAGCCATAAGGCACAAACATATAAGTATTTACCAGTCCAAAGGTCAATAAACACGCCACCAGACGTCTGTCCACTTGCAATTGGTTAAACACCACAAGCAAGGGCGGAATCAGTAATAAAATAAAGGCAATATGAATGGGAATCAGGTTTTGGCTTAGACACGCCGCCAGTACCACGATGCCAAACACACCCCATTTGACCGAATCGCTTTTGGCGTGCTTGACTTTATATACCACTTTATCTGCCAGCACCTTTGGCACGCCCGAATGAGCAATCGCCATGGCAAACGCCCCAAGCATGGCATAAGATAAAGCAATTTGAGCGCCGTTTTTGACACCCGTTTGAAAATGGCTAAGCACCCCTGTTTGGGTTACTTCTTTGGCGTCATTGACCACGTCAAGCAAAGGCAGTCCTGCCACCAAGCCCCCAACCAATGCCCCAATCACCAGACTTAGCACCACATGGACACGAGCCAGCGATAAGCCCACCATCGCCATGACTGCTAATAATACTGCGTTCATCACCATCCCCCAAATTAAAATTGGCTATTATACCTCTTGTTTGACAAAATAAAATAACCGTTTTGTAACAATGTAGACATTTTTTCAGACAAGATTCAGACCCATCATGCGTGTTAATATCACAATATTATTTAACACCCCCATGTTATAATGTTTACCCTTATTTTCACATCATCATGATCTAAAACCTTCTATGAAAAAACTGCCTGCACGCACCGCACCCTTTGTCATGCCTTTGATTTTGTCATGCATCATGAGTGCGATTATTTCCTTGGTGAACATCTTAAAAGCATTAGGATTGGTAGAGAATCTGCCGATGATATGGCTACAAGCATGGGCAATGTCATGGGCGATTGCTTACCCAACAGTATTGATGGTCTTGCCAATTGTTAAATGGATGATGTCTAAGATTGTGGAGCTACCGACGACACAAGACAAATAATACAAATTTTGTTATAATTATTAGAATGTGCTGACATTTCATATGCCTTAAAAAATGTTGGATGTGAAATGATGGGTATGTTTTGGTAATAAATACAACCTCTGTCTTTTGCTGTTCATAAACTTACCAACAATATCATGTGTCTAAGTTTATCACTTAAAAGGCAGGCGTTTATTTAGATTTTTGTTCAAATTAAAACATCAACACACCCTAGCTTTATTCTAATTTACTATTTTAGGAACACCTTATGGGCTTTAATTGTGGTATTGTAGGCTTACCCAATGTGGGCAAATCCACCCTATTTAACGCACTGACCAAAGCAGGCATCGCTGCCGAAAACTTCCCCTTTTGCACCAAAGACCCCAACACAGGCATCGTCCCTGTGCCTGACCCCCGCCTAAAAACCTTGGCAGGCATTGTCAAGCCCGAACGGGTCATTCCCACCAGCATGGAATTTGTGGACATCGCAGGGCTTGTGGCAGGGGCAAGCAAGGGCGAAGGCATGGGTAACCAGTTTCTTGCCAACATTCGTGAAACCGATGCCATCGCTCATGTGGTACGCTGTTTTGATGATGACAACGTCATTCATGTGGACGGACGTATCAATCCTTTGTCTGACATTGAAACCATCAACACCGAACTTGCCCTTGCCGATCTTGAAGCAGTGGGACGAGCCATCACCAACCTAAACAAAAAAGCCAAAGGCGGCGACAAAGACGCCAAAGCCATGTTAGATGTCTTTAACAAAATTGAGCCATTTTTGGCAGACGGCAAACCTGCACGCATGGCAAACCTAGATGATGACGAGAAAAAACTCATCAAAAGCTATGGGCTTATCACCCTAAAACCTGTGATGTACATCGCCAACGTGTCCGAAGATGGCTTTGAAAATAACCCTTATCTTGACCAAGTGCGTGAATTTGCCAAAACGGACAACGCCATCGTCGTACCACTGTGTAACCAAATTGAAGCCGAAATCGCCCAACTGGACGAAGACGAAAAGGCAGAATTTTTAGAAGGCTTAGGGCTAAGTGAAGCAGGTCTTGACCGTGTGATTCGGGCAGGTTATGAGCTACTCAATATGCAAACTTATTTCACCGCAGGGGTCAAAGAAGTGCGTGCGTGGACAGTCAAAGTTGGCGCAACCGCCCCTGAAGCAGCAGGCGTCATTCATACCGATTTTGAGCGTGGCTTTATCCGTGCCGAAGTGATAAGCTTTGATGATTTTGTAGAATATGGCGGTGAAAAAGGTGCAGCCGCAGCGGGCAAATCTCGCCTAGAAGGCAAAACCTACATCGTCCAAGACGGTGATGTCATGCACTTTAGATTTAATGTGTGAGCAGTTAATTTCAAATGATTTAAAAGGTTTATAAAACATCTTATTTTTATTCATGGTTCTTGATATTTATTTACCTTTTAAATTTAGCTTGAACGGGGAAGTATTATGTTGGCACAACCACTGATTGCAGCGATTGATTCTGGCGATTTTATGGCACTAAGTACAGCAGAACACGCCATCATCAAGGCGTATTTTGGAGCGACAACAGACAGTCAGGGTTTTGTCAGCTTTTGGCGAGAGTTATTAAAATCACAGGCGACAGAGGATGAGTATCAAAAAGTGATGATGGCCATCACAGATACCCATACTTTTGCTGATGACATCCGCTGTCTACTTATCGCAGGCTATGCCAAAGCCAAAGATAATCCTAACATCAAGGCATTGTATTATGAATATTATTATGATGGTAGCGATTACAGTACGGGCAATCTGTTTTTGTGCACACGCTTTGATGAGACGGGCACCGACCAAGGCGACTGGGCAAGTTGCTTTGATGAATTGATTAATGGCATGGTCATCACTCCCTATTTTGCCTTTGACGATGATTTTAAAATGTCCAATTCGGTTCGTCATATTGCCATGTGGCACAATCATGCGACACTACTGGATGCGGCATTGCAAGTCCTAAAAGACCTACAACTAAGTATGTCTTTCGGCTTTGCCAGTCATGATAACCCCGACGGCATGATTGTTGTGATGCCTTGATGGTTATGAGTGTTTTTATTTACTAACAATCACTGGCGACTCACTCAAATTGTCCTTTTTGACCATCCAAAATTATGATATAATATATCAGTTTTACTGTCTTAATTGTTAATAGGTAATGACGATGAAAAAGATTCTTATCCCTGCCTTGGCACTTACTCTTGGTCTAACCGCTTGTCAAAAACCCGCCGAAGACACCAAGAATGAAACCACCAACGAAACACCGACTCAAGCCACTACCGAGCCCACTCCTCCAACCACTGATGCCACACCCACTCATGACCCAGAAATAGCTGAAGGTGAAGAGCAGCACGACCATGCTGATGATGACCACAGCCATGATGGACATAACCATGCACATGATGGGCACAATCATGATCATGATAATGGCGATGCATATCAGTGTGGTGATAAGACCACATATATCGCTGTACATGATCATGAAGGCGAAACTGAGGTGCTACTGACTGCTGATGACATCACGTATGACCTATCCCAAGATGTACAAACCAAAGGACGCTTTACCACAAATGACAGCATCGTTGGTGATGACAAAGGCATGGCACTTGTTATGAATGGCAATCAAGTCAAAATCACCACCTTAGATGATAAATTATTACTAGATTGCATCAAAAAATAATCAAACGATAAACCACAGGCCATGTTTGATTTTTGAAGATGCATGGCAATGCGTTTAACACCCCATTGTCAAGTATAGCACAGCTTCCTTATCCTCTTTATAAAACCCTGCAGCAGGTTCGCCTGCATTGCAGTCGTCATCATCTAGTGTTTTAAATTTGACACTTTTGATAAGCTTTTGATAAGCTTGATTGCTCATGGGCTTAAAAGTGGCATAAAAACCCACATCGCCACAGTTGGCACAGCCATAGTCGTAAGTGATGCTTTGCAGGGGCTGTCCGTAGAGCGTGGCGTTTTTTAAAGGAACAGTTGCTTGCAAGTAGATGTCTTCTGTTTTCACCACTTTGGCAGGTAGCATATCATGACGATAAGGCGTGGGTACGGCGGTGTATTTGCCTGATTTGGCGGCGGCAGTTAATGGCTCTTTGCTGTGCTGCTTAAACTTAGGGTGATATATATCCGCTACCCTTTCTTTGAACACATTCGCCATGATGGCATCTAGTGTCTTACCGCCATCGCCTTTTTTGCCTTGCTCAAGATACGCAAAAGCAGGTGTCCAATCGGCAGCGAATGCAGGTAAAGCACTCATCAACATCAGTACGCAAATGGCTTTTTTCATGACTTGCCCCTTATGACAGACGATACACTTTAGTTCTATCATAGCACTTTTTTAGCCAGCAGCAAAGGACTGTTTACAGACAATGTCTATCAACTGTATTAAAAATGTAAATATTTGACAGCACCCTTTATTTAAATACAATCTTACAGCTCGGTAATTGCTTTTGTAGCTCATCAATCTGCGTTTTTGTTAAGGGGTTGTTTACAAGAGACATTTTGTTTAATTGTGTCAGGTCTGCCAATACATCAATGCACTCAATGCGATTATCGTCCAAATAAAGCTCTGTTAATTGCTTTAAATTCTTAAGTGCACTAATATCTTGAATTTGATTTTCTTTTAGGCTAATTTCAGTCAAATAGGGCAACTGTGCTAAGGGGCTGATGTCTTGGATTTCGCCGCCGTCCATATCCAGTGTGGACGAATGCGTTAATTTTGCCAAAGGGCGAATATCAGCCAAGAGACTGCCAAACCCAGTACAATAAATGTCGTCCAACTGCAAAACACGCTGCAAATCTTGTGGGTTTGCTAAATTTAACAAACCCCAACCATCAATCGGGTTGTAACTCCATCTAAGAAGCCCATCAAATTCAATTTTATGTTTATAATAGATATGAGCGGTAAAAATCTTTTTCCATAGATTATCTAGGCTATCCCACCACGCCCAATCTTGCTTGGTTAACGCCGCAGATGGGTGATTGTCTAAACTGTGATTTGTCATGTCCTTTCCCCAATAAAAATGGACGCACTCATTATCAGTACGCCCATTTTAGCAAATTTAACTGAATAAATTAAATCAGTGATTGCACTGCTTCCACCACCGCATCGGTTGTGATACCAAAATGCTTAAATAAGTCTTTGGCAGGGGCAGATTCACCAAAAGTCGTCATGCCAACAACTTTGCCATCTAGCCCAACAAATTTATACCAATAATCGGTAATGCCTGCTTCTACCGCCACACGAGCACGGACATGGCTTGGTAAGACGCTTTGGCGATATTCATCAGACTGCTGCATAAACACTTCACAGCATGGCATAGACACCACACGCACGCCGTCTAATTGCGCATACGCACCCATCGCCAATTCCACTTCTGAACCTGTGGCGATGATGATGGCTTTTAGGTCGCCTTTTTCTTTGGCTAAGACATAAGCACCTTTGGCGATGTTGGCAATTTGCTCATCGCTGCGGACTTGATGGGGCAAGTTTTGACGAGATAAAATCAGCGCCGTTGGGGCATTTTGGGTTAAAATCGCCTGTTTCCACGCCACCGCCGTTTCTACGGTATCACAAGGCCGCCATGTAAAATGATTGGGCGTTTGGCGCAAACTGGCGATTTGTTCCACAGGCTGATGAGTTGGACCATCTTCACCCAGTCCAATACTGTCATGGGTGTACACTTGTATCACACGCTGTTTCATCAGCGCCGCCATACGCACCGCATTACGAGCGTACTCCATAAACATCAAAAAGGTTGCTGTAAAAGGAATAAATCCGCCATGCAGTGCCACGCCATTGGCAATCGCCGTCATACCAAATTCACGCACGCCATAATGCACATAATTGCCATTTGCTTGATTTTGTACGCCTTTGGCTTCTTTCCATAAGGTCAAATTTGAGCCCGCCAAATCGGCACTGCCACCCAAAATTTCAGGAAGCAATGGCGCAAAGGCAGCGATGGTATTTTGGCTGGCTTTGCGTGTGGCGATGGTTTCGCCTTTGTCGTTACAAGCTTTGATAAATTCGTCCGCTTTGAGAGCAAAATCACTTGGCAATTCACCCTTTAAACGGCGCTCCAATTCTTTGGCTTCGGTAGGATAATTGGCTTGATATTTGGCAAATTTGTCATTCCACGCCGCTTCACGCTCATCGCCTGTAGCTTTAGCGTCCCACTTAGCATACACATCGGCAGGAATTTCAAACGCAGGCGCTGTCCAGCCCAGTGTTTCACGCACCAAAGCGATTTCGTCCGCTCCCAAAGGCGCACCATGACAGTCTTCTTTGCCTTGTTTGTTGGGTGAGCCAAGCCCAATCACTGTTTTACAAATGATTAACGTGGGCTTGGTGGTTTCGTCTTGAGCTTGTTTGGTTGCTTGGCGGATTTGGTCGCTGTCATGACCATCTACTTTGATGACTTGCCAATTATAACTTTCAAAACGCTTGGCGGTGTCATCACTAAACCAGCCTTCCACTTCGCCATCAATAGAAATGCCGTTGTCATCATAATAAACAATCAGCTTGCCAAGCCCAAGCGTACCAGCCAGCGAACACACTTCATGGCTAATGCCTTCCATCAAACAGCCATCGCCCAAAAAGCAATAAGTGTGATGGTTAATGATGTCACAATCGGCTTTGTTAAATTGGGCAGCAAGCGTTTTTTCTGCCAAGGCAAAGCCCACCGCATTGGCAATGCCCTGCCCCAAAGGTCCTGTGGTGGTTTCAATGCCGCCTGCATAGCCGTATTCGGGGTGTCCTGCGGTTTTTGAATGTAGCTGACGGAAATTTTTGATGTCGTCCATGCTCAAATCATAACCTGTCAAATGCAGCAAAGCATAATGTAGCATGGAGCCGTGTCCGTTGGACAACACAAAGCGGTCTCGGTTTGCCCAGTTTGGGTTATTGGGGCTGTGCTGATAAAATTCACGCCAAACCACATCAGCGATGTCTGCCATGCCCATCGGCGCTCCAGGGTGTCCTGAATTGGCTTTTTGCACTGCGTCCATGGCTAAAACACGAATGGCGTTGGCGGTGTGGCGGGTGTTTAGGGGTGGGTTGAAGGTGGGCATAAATATTCTCTTTTTTGGTTGATTGTCGGGTTAGTTAATTAAAAGATGGGCAATTTCGTCATAATTTGGAAATACTGTATCCAAACTCATTAATGGTATTTGATAATAAACAGCGGTTGCAATGATAAATCTGTCTGATAGGTCTTTGTGATGACCAGAGAGCTTTTCAGATAGTAAGGCGATTGGTTTATCAATGAGTAAAATTGCCATATTAATACTGGCTAATTCCACCCATTGCTCAACTGGCATGGTGATATTTAGGCGATTGCGTTTGACCAGCTGCGCAATCTCCCAACAAGATATAACACTGACTGCCAATTTATCAGCCCTTGCAATTTGCTCAAGTAATCTTTTTGGCAACTCATTATTGCTTTGCCAACGGCACCAAATATGCGTATCCAACAACAGCATTAATCCAATTCCCAATCATTGTCTAAAGGCGTGATGTCATCAATGATTGTCACCGTTCCTTTTAATAAAGGATTGGGGGCATTATGCACTTTTTTTGTGGATACTTCACCGTCAGAAACTTCATGACGAATTGGCACAAAGAATACCTCAAAAGGCTGATTATGCAGCTCTTTTGGCACGTCAATCTGGCGAATGGGTTTGTAATAGGTTTCTTTGTATGTTTCAAGTTTCATTGAAGTTGCCTTACCCAATCTTCTCACAGCCCATATAAGGTTGTAGCGCTTTGGGGATATTGACCGTACCATCGGCATTTTGGTGATTTTCAAGGATAGCCAGTAAAGTACGCCCTACGGCAAGCCCTGAACCATTTAGGGTATGGACAAGTTCGGTTTTTTTGCCGTTTTTGGTGCGGGCAAGCATACGCCGAGCCTGAAAATCACCGCAATTTGAACAGCTAGAAATCTCCCGATAGGTGTTTTGCGAAGGCAGCCACACTTCAATGTCATAGGTCTTCACCGCCCCAAAACCCATATCGCCTGTACACAAAGTAATCACCCGATACGGCAATTCTAGGGCTTGCAAAATGCTTTCGGCTTGGGCGGTCATCTCTTCTAGCGCCTGCATGGACGTAGTAGCTTCTACAATTTGCACCATTTCTACTTTTTCAAATTGGTGCTGACGAATCAAGCCACGAGTGTCTCGCCCTGCGCTGCCTGCTTCACTTCTAAAACAAGGGGTGTGAGCGGTCAGTTTGATGGGCAAATCCGCCACATCAATGATACTATCACGCACGCTGTTGGTCAGCGGTACTTCACTGGTGGGAATCAGATAATATTCTTTGTCGCCACGCAGTTTAAACAAATCTTCTTCAAACTTAGGCAACTGTCCTGTGCCTTGCAAGCTATCGCTATTGACCAGATAAGGCACGTACATTTCGGTATAGCCCCGTGCCACATGGGTATCTAACATCAACTGCACCAAGGCACGATTAAGTCTGGCAAGCCGTCCCTTTAACACACTAAAACGAGAACCCGTCAATTTGCTTGCCATTTCAAAATCAAGCAGCCCCAAGCCTTCGCCGATGTCGGTATGGTCTTTGATGGCAAAATCAAAGGCTCTGGGCGTGCCCCATCTTCTGACTTCCACGTTGTCATTTTCGTCCGCCCCCACAGGCACGCTGTCATCGGGCAAATTAGGAATGGCAAGGCTTGCGCTGGTGATGACCGCTTGCAGCTCTCTTAGCTCACTTTCGGCAGCTTTCATCTGTTCGCTGACGTTTTCCATTTCTTTTAGTAAGTCATCAGCGTTTTCGCCACTGCGTTTTAGTTCGCCAATTTTTTTTGCGCCAGCGTTTTTTTGCGCTTGTAAATCTTCGGTTTTAACTTGCAGCACTTTGCGTTTGCTTTCTACGTCCGTCCAAAACGCCACATCAAGTTCATAACCACGGGTGGCTAATTTGGCTTGTAAGTCGCTTAATTCACCACGAAGTAATTTTGGGTCTAACATACATTTGCCTTGGTATTTTTAAATTTAGGCAATAATAGCAAATTTAACATAAAATTTCACTCATTTTTGTTTTTTGGGTTTATTTTTTAGAAAGTTTTGGTTAAGATAAGCATTTTTATCCCAAGACATCGCCATGACCGAAAAAACCCAAAAAAAACAAGCACTCTACCCCTATACCTTACAGCCTATTGCCCTTGGCATGACAGATGCTGAATTTCAAGCGGCTCAGCTTGCCCTGTTTGAAAAAACCTCCCAATCCATTGGGCTAAGTTCCATACGCATGAAAGAATGGATTATTTTAGGCGTATTTGTTACCCTTGCCATTTTGGGACTGATTTTTGTCAGCGGTTACTCAACCATTATCTTTTGGCTCATGCTCATCGGTGCCGCTTTTTACCTTACTGCTCGTACACTTGGACTAAAATGGTACATGAAAAGAGAGTTTGAAAAACAAGTCAGTCAAAGTGAATTGCCTGACGAGATGACAGATCTCAAACTTGGTGTACAAAGCCACGGTCTTATCATGGCAATGCCTGTTAAAAATACCGCAGCCACCACCCAACTGCGTGGCATGAACCTACGTCAAGCCCCCATGCAACAAGGAGTTATTCCTTGGTCGGCTGTCAACCAGTGGGATGAGACTGAGAACTTTGTCTTTATTATGTTTGAGCTAAATGGACAAAAAGGCAGCCAAATCCTTCCAAAACGCCTAATGCAGCAACACTTTCCCATCAATACTGTTATTAAACATTTACAAGAAATCACTCCAAAAGGGCTAAAAACCGATGGCATGATGACGCCTTGATATAAGACAAACGCTAGCGAGTAAGGGTTGATAAGCCATTTATTGAATAGACCCACTGCGAAATAACGATTTTATCATGTTTCTCAAATTTAAAAACCGAATAAATATAAGGAGTTGCATAGACAAAATTTTTATTTCGCAGTACATCTAATAAATTAATGATCGTCATAAAAATTACCAACTTTACCAATCATAAAACCATGCTATGATGATAGAAAAAATGATTTATGGCAATCGATTGCTGATTTTGACCAGTTAAAATCAACCTTTAAAATTAAAATCAACCAAAGCGGAGAGACATCATGAGCACCAATCAAATCGGTCTTGAAAAAGCAGATTTAAACCCTGTCATTCAGGCACTAAACGCTCTATTATCAAGCTATCACTTATTTTATATCAATGTGCGTGGTTATCATTGGAATGTCAAAGGTGAGCATTTTTTCACGCTACACCCAAAATTTGAAGAACTCTACACCGAGCTACAACTCCAAATTGACGAAATTGCCGAACGCATTCTGACCTTAGGTGGCACTCCTTTGCACGCTTATAGCGACTTTACTAAGCATGCCAGCATCGCAGAAGACAAAGAAGTCTTTGATGGTCGTGGCTGTGTGGAGGGTGTGGTCAAAGGTCTTAAGCAGCTCATCGAAGAACAACGCAATGTTGCTGCTCTTGCCGAAGAAGCCTCCGATCAAGGCACCTCTGACATCGTCACAGGTTACGCCCAAGAGCAAGAAAAACAAGTATGGATGTACAATGCGTTTTTGGGCTAAACCCAACCTACCTCTGACACCATCGCCCAACATGACGTTGGGCGATTTTAATTGGGCGATTTTTAAGTTTTGCCTTAAATTACTAGGTCATATTTATATTTCAATTTAAGTGAAATTTTAGATAGGCTCTAGACTAGCAACCTAACCTATGCTAGACTAGAAATATGAAGTATAACAGTAAGTTAAGTGTCTATAAACTCAAGAAAATCATAAAATACTTTTGTATTGACATAGATGCA
>JBHCHC010000213.1:0-18397 GCA_041802645.1 Moraxella sp.
ACATGGTTAAGATAAGCTGAACCATCCGCCCATTGGTAAGCACGTGGCAGAGGCGAGTGACAGGCAGTTTCATCAAAGGCATGACCAAGCGATGGGTTACTATTTAGCTCATCGTATTGGGCTTGCAGTGTCGGGATTAATGCATCCCAATCATCCAATAAGGCTTGTAATGTCATCACTTCTGGCTCAACATAGCGAGTCAAGTCACGACTGACCAAAACCAGACGCCCATCACGTTTGTTGTTTTTTAAACTGGCAAATTTCATGGCAATGTCCTTTTAAAATTCATTAAAAATTAGAAAGTTATTAAAAAAAAGCTATTAAATGAATGATCATGCAGATTAAAGGGCAAGTTAGTTAGCCATCAAGCCAACCTAAAAGAACCCTAGCAAATTAATGAATAACCTCTAAAATGCTATGGACCTGTCTTAACTTTCTACATGTAAAGAGGTTTTTCACAAAGCAATTACACCTCAGGCGGCTCTGTGCCATCATGAATCCAACGAGCGTGTTGCGGGGCTTTTTTGGTGACCGCCCATTCATTAAGCATGTCCCATTTCACCTTATCTAGGGCTTTATTCATTTTGTCAGTGGCGATGTCACACGCCAATTCAATGCGATGTCCCGATGGATCAAAACAGTAAATGGATTGAAATAACGTATGATTGACCGGTCCTAACACCTCCACGCCACCTGCGATGAGTTTTTCTTTGGTGGCAAGTAAGGTCTCCATGTCTTTGACTTTTAGTGCCAAATGTTGCGTCCAAACAGGGGTGTTTGGGTCACGCCCCATTTCTGGCTTGGTCGGCAACTCAAAAAACGCCAAAATATTACCGCCACCTGCATCCAAGAAAATGTGCATGTACGGATCAGGCTCGCCGGTTGATGGCACTTTATCCTCAGCGATGGCAAGCACAAAACCCATGTCCAAATGTTTTTGATACCACTCCACGGTCTCTTTGGCATCTTTACAGCGATACGCAACATGATGCACACCTTGAATCAATGACATAACTTACTCCTTTGTCGTTTGGGTTGTTAAAATCAGTCAATAACCCATGCCACGCCTTAGCTTATTGGGTCAGTTGGCTGTCTTGATGCTATTTCATCAAAAAAGCCTGTGTAGGTAAAGCGATATTTTCTTAATTATTTATCAAAATTTATGATAACTTATGCTAAAATCAGTAGCATCCACCCCATGTTCCATTCAATTATCCTCCCATCCATCTATGAACATCAACCCATCAAGCGTGACATTACGCCAACTGCGTGCCTTTAAAGCTGTTGCCGAAACAGGTAGTTTTACCAAAGCCTCCGAACAGTTACACATTACCCAATCTGCATTAAGCGGACTGATTAAAGAATTTGAGAACTTGCTGGATTTGAGGCTGCTTGACCGCACCACTCGCACGTTATCCTTATCCATCGCAGGACAGCACATCTATCCGATGGTGACCAAGATTTTGTATGATGTGGAAAATATGACCAGTGAAGTGGACAGACTCAAAGCCCTAGAAAGTGGCACGATTAAAGTGGCGGTCAGTCAGCAGCTAGCAGCATCGATTCTGCCCAAGGTCATGGCAGAATTCATCGCCAAATTTCCCAACATCAAAGTTACCTTAGAGGACTGTTCGGTGGAGGCGGTGATTGGAGCGGTGGAGGCTGGTACGGTAGATTTCGGCATCGGTCCTGAGCGTGAGATTGGTGATGGCTTGTCTAGTGAGATACTCTTTGAGTTGCCGTTTTATGTTGTCATGCCCAAAAACCATCCCTTTGTCAACTTAGGTCATGTAAACTGGGATGAACTTAGACACGAGACACTCATTACCCTATCAGGCTCTTTCAACCAACTTCTGATGCAGGATTTACCCAAAGAGTTAGCGATGATGATTGAGCATTCTGCCCATCAGGTGAATTTTTTGACCACCGCTTTTAGCATGGTTGCACAAAATTTGGGATTGACTTTTTGCTTGGGGTATTCACGCACTCGTGTCGCCCAAAATAACCTTGAAATGAGGCTACTCACCGAACCCCGCTTAACTCGTCCCGCCTTTTTGTATCGCAAACGTGGACGTCCACTCTCAGATGCTGCCCAAAGATTTTATGTCATGCTCTGTCAGCACGTGCAGGACAATGATTATGGTTAAAGCGTTTGACCCATTCGTCAGACGCTCAGTTTATTTGCTAACGTCATGCACGCCTCATAACGACGATTGACATTGGTGGCGTACCAGTTGGTGTTTTTGGATTGTTTCATTTTTGGGCTATTAATGGCGACCTGTGGCATGATGGCATAAGTGGGTTCTTTTTTATATTTGGCTTTAAAGAGTTCATTGACCGCTTGATAAGTGGCGGTCTTTTCAAAACTGGCTTTCTTTTCTTTTTTTAAATCACTTCTGATTTGTCCTGCATTCATGGGCGTCTTAGCCGTAGCAAGCAGCTTGATGAGGGCAGTTTCGGTCTGTGATTTGGTACTGCTCACGCCTCCGCCACTGTACACAAGCAAATCACCATCGAGCTCAAGACTGATGCCTGCTAGACTTGCCACTCGCTTTTGAAAGGCGGCGTTGCGACTAGAATACATGCCTGAATTATAATCAGCAAAGCGATACAAAGGCTTGTCATAATCTGCCTGATAAGTCATGAGGCGTTGAATGCCATAATATAGCCCGCCGTACTGTCCATACATATCCGCCCTTAGCGTACGGTCATCCATATTTGCCCGCCTGTTGGCACGAGCATGGTCAATATGGACTTGCATTGAGCCCAGTGTGGTGATGGGGTTTAGGCGTTCATCCAAACTCTCGCCTGTCAATCTGGTTAAGTTGTTGATGCCACCGACCTTGTAAGTGGTGGTAAAGTAATCAAAAATACTTTGGTAGAGCTCATCAAGCTCTTTTTCAGTTTTGACTTTTTTGATTTGACTCTCAAAACTGTTGTCTTTGGTCGGACGAGTGGCAAGCATGGTGCGAAACACGCCTGCCAAGGGTTTGCCCAGTTTATCCTCTAGTTTCTCATCGATGGCGTTTAAAGAGGCTTGCCCTAGGTTAGCGACAGCAGGGTTGGCATGAAAATTAGATTCTTGGTCAATGACTGCCACCACCGTGCAGATATTTTGCTTATCTTTATGCAGTTTTAGCTCATCAAACACCGCACCAATGTCTGCCGCCCAGCCCTCCTTGTCTTGAGAGCGGCTTGGCAGGATTTTGGCAATCTGACTGTTAGAGAGTGTGGGCGTTTTGGCTGTTTCTTGGGTGCAGGCACCGAGCAGAGCAGCACCAACGAGCAAAGCAAGACATTTAATTGACAAACAATGATGTTTCATAGGTGATGTGGTTCAGCAGTTGATTTGGTCAAACAGCTTATTGTAACAGTCAAATCTTATTGAATGATGAACAACATTTGCCCAAATTTTTGGCTCATGTTTTAATTTGTATCCGAGCCTCTAACGACATCTCTACCATCCACCAATCGCATCAGCCCCTCTTGCTGTGTGGTGGCAACCAACTTTCCATCTTGCCAAAACTGCCCGTGATTGAGTCCTTTGGCGTGGCTTGTGGTGTCGCTCCACATGTCGTACAACAGCCATTTTGTCACATCAAAGGGGCGATGAAAATGCATGCTGTGGTCGATGCTTGCCACCTGCAACCCCTTAGTCATAAAACTTAGCCCATGTGACATCAGGCCTGTCCCCACCAAATAAAAGTCAGAAGCAAAGGCAAGCAAAGCCTGATGAATGGCGACAGGCTTTTCGCCCAAACCATTGATGCGTAGCCAACTGGCTTGGCGTGGTCTCATGGGCTTTGGATGAATGGGGTCTCGTGGCTCAACAGGGCGTATCTCAACATGGCGTTTTCTCAGATAGCGAGCTTTTAGGGCATCGGGAATCTTACCGACATGAGCATCTTTGAGCTGTTGTTCGTTTTTTAGTGTATCAGGGTGGGGGTAGCTGGGCATGGCTTCTTGGTAGTCAAGCCCTCCCTCCATCGGTGAAAAAGAGGCGATCATACTAAAAATAACCTGTTCGGTTGTGCCTAGTGTGGGGTCATTTGGGTCGTTGGGCACGTTTTGTACTGCCACCACCTGCCGAGCTGACAGGCTTTTGCCGTCACGCAGACGACGCACTTGATAGATGACCGGCAAACGAATGTCTCCCCCTCTTAAAAAATAACCGTGAAAGCTGTGACAGGGCTTATCCACCTCCAAGGTCAAAGCTGCTGCCATCATTGCCTGTGCTAAGACCTGCCCACCAAACACCCTCGCTCCCACATAATCAAAACTGGGAGCAGAGAACACATCAGGCATGATTTGCGTCAAGGTCAATGTATTCATCAAATCATTAATTAAACTGACATCAGGCGTATTTGGCATAATCATTCCACTTAAAAAACAACCATCAAGGACAAACCAAGGTGCTACAATTTGGTCAAAAGATGAATCGACCACCACTGACACCACAGCTTGATACCCTCATAAAATAACAGTGCAGCAAACATGCAATTTTACTTAATTTTAGCACACACCGCCCATCCTAACAGACATATAAGTATAGCAAAAATTTTATCCATTTCTAGCTAAAAATGTTAAAATACCGACAATTATTGTGAACTCATGGTACATTTTATGCTAAAATTTTCCAAATTTACCAACTTACTGACCAAACAGCCCAAGGATGACGTCACGCTTGATAAACCCGTAGTTGGCAAAGAGCTCACAAGAAAAACAGAGAACCGACCCTCCATTTATCGCCACTTATCAGGCAAGGGACTTTCTTTGGCAGTCAAGGCACAGATACTCGGAGAAGTGCCAGAGATTGATGATGACATCCCCACCTTTTATGTCCTAAGAGAATACTCGCGTTCTAATAGTCTGCTTGTGGACGTCAAGACTCGTGAGTTGGGTCTACCCTCTGCTTTGGCAAGTACTCAAATAGGCGACATGCACGAGAGTACTTCAGTTATCTTTTTAAAGCATCGGCATGGCTCAGAGAACATCCCCTCTCCGCGTCTAGAGCGACTGGTCAAAGCCTGCCTTGATGATTCTACCCTTCATGTAAGACTCATTCCTGTCACCATCTTATGGGGCCGAGCACCCAGCAAAGAAGACAGTCTACTTCGTCTGTTGATGGCGGATGAATGGAACACGCCAAGCATTCCAAAACAGCTTTTTAACATCGGGGTCATGGGGCGTGATACGGTCGTTCAATTCGCTGCACCTACGGACTTACGTAAGCTCATCGATGACAGTCAAGCCATGAATGATGACCTCATCAGTCCCAATCAAGGCACCCCCCATGCCAACGTTGCCAATCCTACCATTCTCACTCAGATGATTGCATCTCGATTAAAGGGCTTTTTGGATAAGCAACGCACCAGCATCATCGGTCCTGACTTATCCGACAAACGCAACATCACAGGGCAAATTCTAGCATCGCCTGTCGTCCAAAGTGCCATTGAGCAAGAAGCTTTTTTGACGGGCAAATCCATCACCGACATCAAAAAAGAAGCCAGAGGCTACATTGATGAGATTACCAGTGATTATTCTCATTCTGTGGTGCGATTTTTTGACCATTTTTTGACATGGTTATGGACAAAGCTCTACGATGGTGTGGAAGTAAGGCATTTTGAGCGGGTACGTGCCGTCGCTCCTGACAGCCAAATCATCTATGTTCCCTGTCACCGCAGTCACATGGATTATCTGTTGCTGTCCTATGTCATTTATGAACGTGGTCTACGTATCCCCTACATCGCCGCAGGAGATAACTTAAATATTCCTGTGTTAGGTGAGCTGTTACGTAGTGGTGGGGCGTTTTTTATGAGGCGTAGTTTTAAGGGTAACACCTTGTACAGCACGGTGTTCAAAGAGTACCTACACACCCTCATGCAACGTGCTGTTCCTATTGAGTATTTTGTGGAAGGAGGTCGCTCTCGCTCAGGTCGCCTACTCCCTCCCAAACTTGGCATGTTAGCGATGACCGTAAACAGTTACTTGCGTGACGCTGCTAAGCCTGTGGTCTTTATACCCACTTATATCAGTTATGAGCGTATCATGGAGGGAGCAACTTATGTCGGTGAACTAAAAGGCAAGCCCAAAGAAAGTGAGAACTTATTAAACCTGATTAAAACCGCCCAAAAAATTGAACGTGTCTTTGGCACGGTACATTTAGCCTTTGGTGAACCGCTGCATTTATCAAGCTTTTTGGATAAATTTAAAGTCAAAACAGGCAATGATATCCTTACGCTTAGCGAGAGTGAACAAGCAGAAAACGACAAACGAATCCACGCCATGGTTACCAACATTGGCGTAAAAATCATGCAAAACATCAACAAGTCCGCCGTGGTTAATCCTGTCTCTTTGCTTGCTTTGGTTCTGCTCTCCACACCAAAGTCTGCCCTTGATGAAGACCAAGCCATTGAGCAAATTGCTCTATATCAGCGTATCGCCCAAGCTCTACCCTATGACAATGACACATTCATTACCAATATGAATCCCAAGGACATCTTGGCATATGGTCTTAAACTAAAGCTCATTGAACGCACGCCTCACGTTTTGGGCGACATGATTAAGGTGGCAGATAAGCAAGCACCTCTGTTAAGCTACTTCAAAAACAACATCTTGCACGTTTTTATTTTGGCGAGTTTCATCGCCTCATTGGTACAACGAAATGGTCGAATGTATCGTGATAAACTAGAAAGCATCAGCGAACTTCTCTATCCATTTTTACAAACTGAGCTGTTCTTAAAGCACCCACAGCGTAGCATCAAAGACACCATCGGCGAGATTTTAGACGTTCTTATTCAAGAGAATCTTGTGGTAGAGTGGGATGGGGTTCTCATCAGCACGCCCGAGACCAACTCTCCTTCTTATCAGCAACTCATTGTGCTTGCTGCTCCTGCTCAACAGAGTCTAGAACGCTACTTTATGGCACTTACCCTACTCTCTGAACAAGGCACACACCGTCTAAATATCGAGCAAGTGGTGAATCTGTGTTACTTCTTGGGTCAGCGAGTGTCGGTGCTTTATGCTGATGACTTGCCCGATATGTTTGATAAGGCGTTATTTACAAGTTTCTTAGACACATTGGTGCGTATGAACTATGTAGAGATTGAGCCTGAGACAGGTATGATTAATTTTGATCAGCGCATTGATAAAATTGCCGAGCATGCCAAATACGTTCTGAATCCTGACATGATAGAATTATTACATCACACCGCTCGCCTAAACGATGATGAGATACAAAGCGTGATGGATGAGATGAATAAAAAACGTAAATTTGGGCGTAAGTAATGTTGCTGATAAGGCGTATCTCATGCACTGGTGGCAATCATGTTGTCACCAGTGTTTTCTTATTATTGTATCACTTTTGCTTAGTTGCCTGCCCCTAGAATTGACTATTTCAGCCAAATCCATTATATTAAAATAACCTTCATTCATAAGGACATCTCATGAACATACAACCTTGGCATTGGCTCGTGTTTGGGCTTATTCTGATGACATTAGAGATGTTCGTTCCCACCTTTTTCTTGTTGTGGTTTGGGGCGGCAGCGGTCATGATTGCCTTGGTGTCTTGGATGACCTCCATGAGTTTGACAGTCGCCATTGTTGGGTGGCTCATGCTGTCCGTCATGCTTTGCGTGCTATGGTTTAAACTCATCCAGCCCAACATTAAGACACGCACCACTGCAGGGCTTGGAGGCAGCATCATCATTGGCGAGACAGGCATCTTGACCCATGCCCCAACCTCCGATACCCTAGGTAAAGTACGCTTTAGCATACCAAAAGTTGGCTCAGATGAATGGCTTTGTCGTGGTGCAGATGGCGAAATCTTACAAGCAGGTGACAGGGTTGTGGTCGTGCAGATACTTGGCAACGAGCTTGTGGTTAGACGAAAATAGAGTTTTTTTGAAATAAATTGATTTGAATAGGAGTGATTATGGAAGTGTTATTGGTATTGGTGGTATTTGTGGTATTCACTATTTTTAAGGGCGTAAGACTTGTGCCACAAGGCTACAAATGGGTGGTTCAAAGACTGGGCAAATATCATCAGACTCTAGAGCCGGGTCTGAACTTCATCATTCCTTTTGTTGATACCGTCGCCTACAAAATCACAACCAAAGACATCGTACTTGACATTCCAAGTCAAGAGGTCATCACTCGTGACAACGTGGTCATCATCGCCAATGCAGTGGCATACATCAACATCATCCAACCTGAGTATGCAGTGTACGGCATCGAGGACTACGAACATGGCATTCGCAATCTGGTACAGACCTCTTTACGCTCTATCGTCGGTGAGATGGATTTGGATAATGCCTTATCAAGCCGCGACCAAATCAAAACTCAGCTCAAACACGCCATCAGTGATGACATTTCAGACTGGGGAATTACCCTAAAAACAGTAGAAATCCAAGACATCAAGCCTTCTGCCACCATGCAACTGGCGATGGAGGAGCAAGCTGCCGCCGAACGTCAACGTCGTGCGATGGTCACCCGTGCTGATGGTCAAAAACAAGCTGCCATCTTAGAGGCGGATGGGCGATTAGAAGCTTCTCGCCGTGATGCCGAGGCACAAGTGGTGCTCGCTCGTGGCTCAGAAGAGTCCATTCGCTTGATATCTCAGGCGATGGATGGCAAAGAAATGCCTGTCATTTATCTGCTGGGCGAGCAATACATTAAGGCGATGAATGACATGGCACAGTCTGATAACGCCAAAACGGTTGTCCTGCCTGCTGATATTTTAAACACCGTCAAAGGCTTGGTGGGCGACAGGCTCAAAGGCTAAATCACACCCTACACATCTCTTTAACCCATACCTTAAGACAATAAAAAAGACAATAAAAACTTGCTTGACAACCATCAAGCAAGTTTTTATGTGGTGAATCAGCTACGTAAATAATGCTCAAATATCGCCCCAAAATCATATTGACGAATATCTGCCAATCTTGAGTGATATCCTGTCTCAACTTGATGTATGGTTTGGTTGATGATGTCAGGTAAATTTAAAATGACAGTCTCTGGCATGTCTTTTAGTTGGAACATGTTTGTGACACTTTGAAAAGACTTGTCCAAAATCTGCTCATGATGACTGATGGTTGAGCATTTCTCAGCGATGGCAGTCAGTGCTTTATAAATATCACGCACACCCTCTATCTGGTTCTTATCAATGTCAATACTAAACGCCAAACCACCTAAATAAAACTTTAACTCCACGTCCAAATCCATTGTCCCTGCTGTTTCAATAGACACTTGACTGGGGGCAAAATAGCGATAAGGATAGCGTTTTAGTGTGCGTTTTTTGCTGGTGGCGGACTGTCCATCCAAATGGATAAAGGCGGTATTGGTGAAACAGTATTCATCCATCTTTGATTTGATGACAAAATAAATTTTCTCATTATCCTCATGAAAGATATAGTCATCAATGTCGGTTTGATTAAACTGGCTCGGAGGAATGATTTTGCCGATGTCCGATAAACCCAGTGCATCGGATGCAAAGTTTTTAAACATAAAAATTCCTTAACAATGAAAACTGCCCTACCTTGGTACAAGATAAGACTATATGAGCAAGTATTGCCAAGTGATTGCCAATAGAGTGCTTGGTTTATTGTATCATCAAAAAACCCTCTTTTAAAGTCATGCGTTTTCTAGTCACCTGCATAATATTTCTATTAAATATCAAATTGTAACAAATGGTATCTATCACAGCCCTGCTCTTGCCATCTGTTAAAAATTGCATTAAGATAGCGGGCGTTATAAAACATATATCACAATCCCATTTATCATGCTCATCATCATGCCAAATTACGTACTAAGCCATCACCACCATCATTCCTAAATATTCTTTTAGGCGTGTGGTTGTCGCCCGAAAGAATGAAAATTTTCGGGAGCAGGCAGAACGTCATCATGGTAACATCTTGCAAGCTCCCAAAAGCAATTTTGGGAGTTTTTATTTTTACACTTACCACCATTTATCATTTATTTTGAATTTACTGGAGAAATCATGTCAAACCCGTCCACCGACCGTTTAAAAATCGCCGTTCAAAAATCAGGCAGACTCAGCCAAGATTGCCAAGATTTACTCAAAGCTTGTGGCATTAAGTTTCATTACAATAAAGACCGCCTGATTGTCTATGCCAAAAATGAGCCGATTGAGCTGCTTCGTGTGCGAGATGATGACATTCCAAGCCTTGTGTTTGATGGCGTGGCGGATTTGGGCTTTGTTGGTGAGAATGTTCTAGAAGAGAGCCAACTTGACCGCATGAGTCGCGGCGAGGCGGTAAATTTTAAAAAGCTAAAAGCCTTTGAATTTGGGGAATGTCGCCTATCACTTGCTGTACCAAAAGATGTGGATTATCAAGAACTCAAAGACCTAAACGACCAACGCATCGCCACCAGCTACCCCAACCTCCTAAAACGTTATATGGACAGCCAAAACGTCACCTTCAAAAACTGTCTACTGACAGGCTCGGTAGAAGTTGCACCCAGTGCTGGGATTGCATCCGCCATCTGTGATTTGGTATCTAGTGGGGCAACCTTAGAAGCCAATGGTCTAAAAGAAGTGGACGTGATTTTTCGCTCCAAGGCGTGCCTTATCCAAAAAAGCGAGGCTTTGGACGATGACAAACAGGCACTTGTGGACAAGCTTTTGACCAGAATGACTGGTGTGGAGCAGGCACGTGAGAGTAAATACATCATGCTCCACGCTCCCAAGGACAAGCTTACTGACATCATCCGTCTCTTGCCAGGAGCAGAAAATCCCACCATTTTACCACTTGCCAGCGATGATGGCAAAGTTGCAGTGCACATCGTCAGCCAAGAGACGCTATTCTGGGAGACGATGGAAGCTCTAAAAGCAGTGGGCGCAAGCTCGATTTTGGTACTGCCAATTGAGAAGATGATGGTGTAATGCCAACTCATGAAGCACAGCTTTGATTGATGGTTAATTGGACCATGACAAACTAAGGACAACAAATGAACATTATCCACTGGCAAACCCTAAGTGCAAGCGATAAGATGACTGCCTTAGCCCGCCCCACCCAAACCGTACAAGACAGCCTGACCGAGCAAGTACACGCCATCAAGCAGGCGGTATTGACTGATGGCGATAAGGCACTGTTTGACTTCGCCAAACGCTTTGACAAAACCACTCTTAACTCATTGCAAGTCAGCAAAGACGACATGGACAACGCATCTGGGCGTGTGAGCGACACCCTAAAAGCCGCCATAAAGACCGCCTATGATAACATCGCACGTTTTCACACCGCCCAAATCCCAACACCCATTGACATTGAGACCACCCAAGGGGTACGTTGTGAAGTCATCACACGCCCCATTGACAGCGTTGGACTATACATTCCAGGAGGGTCAGCACCACTATTTTCTACTGTACTCATGCTTGCCATTCCTGCTAAGATTGCAGGATGTCGCCAGATTGTACTGTGCTCGCCTGCACCCATTAGCGATGAGACGCTCTACACCGCTCAGCTGTGTGGTATTGATACGGTGTATGCCATTGGTGGTGCTGGTGCCATCTTTGCCATGGCTTATGGCACAGACAGCGTGGTCAAGGTGGATAAAATCTTTGGGCCAGGCAACGCCTATGTGACCGAAGCCAAACGTCAAGTATTGGCAGACGGTGTTGCCATTGACATGCCTGCTGGACCCTCTGAGGTGCTGGTTATTGCGGACAAATGGGCAAATCCTGCCTTTGTTGCAAGCGACCTACTCTCCCAAGCTGAGCATGGTGCTGACAGCCAAGTGATACTACTGACAGATGACGAAGCCTTTGGTGCACAAGTCATGGAGCAGATTAAGATACAACTTGCTCTATTGCCACGAGCACAGATTGCCCGTGCTTCCTTGACGCATGGACGGATCATCATCGCTGATACGCTCAGTGAATGCGTCGCCATCAGCAATCTCTACGCCCCTGAGCATCTCATCATACAGACCGTCTCACCCAGAAGTTTGCTGGATGATATTACCCATGCAGGGTCAGTATTCTTAGGTGCATACAGTCCTGAGAGCATGGGCGACTATGCCAGTGGCACCAACCATGTGTTGCCTACTTATGGTTTTGCCCGCACCCAATCTAGTCTTGGTCTTGCTGATTTTTATAAACGCATGACCGTCCAAGAGCTTAGTCAAGATGGCTTTTTGACACTTGCTCCCACGGTGGAGGCAATGGCAGCAAGCGAGCAATTAGACGCTCATAAACTAGCAGTCAGTCTGCGAATGCAGGCTCTACAATCCTCGTAAGGCAACCTAAGGATATCCATGAAAACCATCAATGAGCTCGCTCGCACCAACATCCAAACGCTCACGCCCTATCAGTCTGCTCGCAAAATCGGTGGACAAGGCACGCTGTGGCTCAATGCCAATGAATACGCTCTATCACCCACATCAGATGGCTTTGGTGTGAATTTTGATGGCTTAGACTTTCTAAGTCGTGCCAATCGCTATCCAGAGCCACAGCCTGCCGACCTTATCCAAAATTATGCTGCCTATGCCAATCTTGCTCCCACTCAGGTGCTTGCCACTCGAGGGGGCGATGAGGGGATTGAGCTTGTCATGAGGGCTTTTTGTGAGCCTAATGAGAGCATCTTGTACTGCCCACCCACTTATGGCATGTACAAGGTCAGTGCTGACACGCTTGGCATTCGTGCTCATACCGTGCCTTTGAGTGACAGCTTTCATCTGGACTTGCCCACCATCAAATCCGCCCTTGATAACAACGCCGACATTAAGGTGGTCTTTGTCTGCAACCCCAACAACCCCACAGGCACACTCACCACCAAAGACGACATTAAGCACCTGCTTTCCTTGACCCAAGGACGTGCGGTGGTGGTTGTGGACGAAGCTTATATTGAGTTTAGTCCTGCCTCTAGCATGGCGGATGAGCTTGATGGATTTGAGCATCTCATCATCATTCGCACGCTATCCAAGGCATTTGGACTGGCAGGGCTACGTACTGGTTTTGTGCTCGCCAATCCTGCCGTGATTGATACGCTTGCTAAAGTCATCGCCCCCTATCCCATCCCTGTGCCATCTGCCGTCATCGCCGCTCATGCCTTGAATGCGAGCAACATTGCCATCATGAAAGCACGAGCAGAAACCCTGGTACAGGCAAGGGACATGCTTGTCAAAGCATTATCCGAACTGCCGATTGTCCAAGCCGTCTATGACAGCTGGGCAAATTTTGTGTTGGTCAAATTCACCGATGGGCAAGCTGTCTTTGACAAACTGTGGCAAGAGGGTATCATTCTTCGCAATCAGCATACCGCTTTGGGGCTTGCCAACTGCGTCCGCATCACCATCGGTAGTGATGACGAGAACACCCAAGTGATGTCTGCTTTGATAAATTTTAACGACCGACCCAAGATACCCAACCCAAAAAAATAATCACGGTCAAGAACACTCTTGCCGCATTTATCATTGATTGAAATTGACAAAAGGAACACTCATGACTCCCACCTTATTCATAGACCGAGATGGCACACTGATTGTCGAGCCACCCATTGACAAGCAAGTGGACAGCCTAGAGAAACTTGCCCTACTGCCCATGGTCATTCCTAGCCTGCTTGCTTTACAAAAAAAATACCGCCTTGTTATGGTCAGCAACCAAGATGGACTGGGTACGGCATCCTTTCCCAAAGCAGATTTTGACAAGGCGCATGATGCGATGATGAATATTTTTTCATCTCAAGGCATTGTTTTTGATGACGTACTGATTTGCCCACATTTTCCTACTGACAACTGTAACTGCCGTAAACCAAAAACTGCCCTGCTACAAGACTACATTGACAACAACCGCTTTGACAAATCGGCAAGTTTTGTCATTGGTGACCGAGATACCGATGTGGCACTTGCTCATAACCTTGGCATTGAAGGACTAAAATACGACCAAGATAAGCTTGGTTGGACGCTCATCACCGAAAAACTCCTAAATCTACCCATCGGCAATAACCCCACGCCACGCCACGCCAAAATCACTCGCAAAACTCGTGAAACTGACATCACCGTAGAAGTCTGGCTGGATGAAGCCGGCATAAGCAACATCAGCACTGGTGTGGGTTTTTTTGACCACATGCTTGACCAAATTGCCACACACGGCGGATTTAGAATGAATGTCTCCTGCAACGGTGATTTGCACATTGATGAGCATCACAGCGTTGAAGACACCGCTCTTGCCCTAGGCGAAGCCCTAAGAGTGGCATTAGGTGATAAGCGTGGCATTGCTCGCTTTGGCTTTGTCCTGCCAATGGATGAATGCAAGGCAAGTTGTGCGATGGATTTGTCTGGGCGACCTTATTTAAAATTCAAGGCAAACTTTACTCGTGATAAAGTGGGCGACTTAAGCTGTGAAATGGTAGAACATTTCTTTTATTCGCTGTCTTACACCCTAATGGCGACATTGCATTTATCAGTCAAAGGCAAGAACACGCATCATCAGGTGGAGAGTCTGTTTAAAGCGTTTGGGCGTACCCTTCGCCAATGCATTCACACCACAGGCAACGCCCTACCTAGCTCCAAGGGGGTGCTGTGATGAAAGTCAGCATCATCGACACGGGCTGTGCCAACTTATCCTCAGTCAAGTTCGCCCTGTCTCGACTTGGCTACAACCCCATCATCAGCGACGATTTGGATGAGCTTGGCAGTGCTGATAAGCTATTACTGCCAGGGGTGGGAACAGCGAGTTTTGCCATGAGCAATTTAACCAAAAAAAACTTGACGGCGTATATTAAAAATACCCAAACGCCCTTGCTTGGCATTTGCTTAGGCATGCAGCTACTCACTTTGTCATCACAAGAGGGCGATGGTGGTAACGTGGCGACCTTGGGCGTCATTCCTGCCCATACCAAAAAACTGAGTACTACCAGCCTGCCTCTGCCTCACATGGGCTGGAACAGTCTTGACCTCGTTAAAGACAGCCCACTGTTTGATGGCATAAAATCAGGAGATTTTGTGTATTTTGTACATAGCTTTGGCGTGGCGGTAAATGAGACCACCTTGGCAACATGTGACTACGGCGAAGCATTTTCGGCGATTGTTAATCAAGACAATTTTTATGGCATGCAATTTCATCCTGAAAAATCAGGCAAAATCGGTGCAAGACTGCTACAAAATTTCATTGAAAACACCTAAAGGAAAATCCCATGACACCCATCATTATTCCTGCCCTTGATTTGATAGACGGTCAAGTGGTCCGTCTGTATCAAGGCGACTATAATCAGTCCACAACCTACACCAATGACCCCATTGCCAAGTTTAAAGAATACACCGATGGTGGGGCGACTTATCTGCATTTGGTGGACTTGACAGGAGCAAAAGACCCCACAAAACGCCAACTTAATCTTATCAAAGCCATCGTAGAATCTACGCCTTGTCCCATTCAAGTAGGCGGCGGTATCCGCAGTGAGCAGGATGTGTCAGATTTGCTGGAGATTGGCGTGGCTCGGGTGGTAGTAGGCTCGATGGCAGTCAAAAATATGGCGACAGTCAAGGGTTGGTTTGACAAATTTGGGGCGGACAAAATCGTACTTGCCCTAGATGTTAATATCCAAGACGGTCAAAATCTGGTGGCGGTATCAGGCTGGCAAGAGACCAGCAACATCACGCTAGAATACATCGTGCGTGAATATCAAAACGTGGGACTTGCCCATGTTCTATGTACCGACATCAGCAAAGACGGTACCTTACAAGGCTCCAATGTCTTACTTTATCAAACCCTAAGTCGTGAATTCCCCACCCTAAAAATACAAGCCTCTGGCGGTATTGGCGAGCTCTCTGATATCACCGCCTTAAAGGATAGCGGTGTGTTTGGAGTGATTGTGGGACGTGCATTGCTTGAGAGAAAATTTGACGTGCCAGAAGCGATAGATGTCCTAAAATAGGAAAGTCTTATCATGTACAAACTCATTACTTATATTCCCAACTCTCATGTTGAGACCGTAAAAGCTGCTCTGTTTAACGCAGGTGCAGGACATTTTGACGGCTATAGCCACTGCTCATGGCAAGTGCAAGGCATGGGACAATTTAAACCCCTACAAGGAGCAAATCCTGCCATTGGCGACATTGACAAAATAGAATACGTCAATGAATGGCGAGTAGAAGTCATCGTGCCTGATGACTTGCTTACTAAGGTGATGCACGCTTATAAAGCCGCGCACCCTTATGAGGTACCCGCTTACGAAGTATATCAGATGGTGGATGTTTGAGTTATCGCCCATTCTTTATTGGGCCGACCATTGTCTGGTTACCCTTGCTGGACAAACCTAACAACAAGCCCTGCCAAATCTGGCAGGGCTTGTTTGTTTCGATATTATTGATTAGCCTGCTGCATCAAGCAACATATTACGGATGTGTCCGATGGCTTTGGTGGGGTTTAGTCCCTTAGGGCAAACAGACACACAGTTCATGATGCCACGGCATCGGAACAAGCTAAACGGATCATCAAGACGTGCCAAACGTGCCTGAGTATCGGTATCACGGCTGTCAATGATGAAACGATAGCCATTTAATAATGCTGACGGTCCTAGGAATTTGTCAGGGTTCCACCAAAATGATGGACAAGATGTCGAACAGCACGCACATAGAATGCACTCATACAAGCCGTTCATCTTTTCTCGATCTTCTGGTGACTGCAGTCGCTCTTTTGGCGGTGCTGGCTGTGAGTTGATAAGGAATGGGTGTACCTTTTCGTACTGAGCGTAGAACTGGTTCATGTCCACCACCAAGTCTTTAATCACAGGCAATCCTGGCAGAGGACGCACAATGATTCTCTCTGGTAGTGTATTCATATTAATCAGACACGCCAATCCATTTTTACCATTGATGTTCATACCGTCCGAACCGCAGATACCCTCACGGCATGAGCGACGGAACGTCAAGGTTTCATCTTCTTTTTTTAGACGCAATAATACGTCTAGCAACATACGATCAGAATCCAATAACTCAATCTCGTAAGTTTGCATATAAGGGGCTTTGTCTTTATCTGGGTCGTAGCGATAAATCTCTACAATACGTTTGCCTCGACTCATGTATCTCTCCATAATGATGATGATAAACTGACAATGGCGATGAGTTTGGGTCAGCTTTTGTCAGTCCATTCAATCTAAAAATAAATTAGAACGTACGTACTTTTGGTTCACAGTAATCAACCGTCAAAGGCTGTTTACGCACAGGCTTATAAATGACGCGGTTTCCTTCTGAATACCACAGAGTATGTTTCATCCACTCATGGTCATTACGTCCTAGAGGAGCATAACTGTCATCTTCAGGTTTTTCATAATCTAGCACACTGTGTGCACCACGACATTCGTGACGTAATGACGCTGACAGCATGGTTGCCTTAGCCACTTCGTATAAGTTGGCCACTTCTAGTGCTTCGATGCGTGCAGTATTAAAGACGGCAGATTTGTCTTTTAGGTGAATTTGAGCAACTTTTGGTGCTAATGCCATGATACGCTCCACACCCTCATCCATCAATGCCTGCGTACGGAATACTCCCGCATGTGCCTGCATGATGGCACGAATTTCATCAGCCACCTCTTGGGCATTGTAACCCTCGGTAGAGTTTTGCAGCTTGTCAAGACGGGCTTGGGTAAAGTCCAACACACGTGGGTCGAGCGGCTTATAGCCACGATCAGATTTGGCAAACTCATCTAGAATATGCTGACCTGCCGCACGACCGAACACCACCAAGTCAAGCAGCGAGTTCGTACCCAAACGGTTTGCTCCATGTACAGACACGCACGCACACTCGCCGATGGCGTACAAACCTTTGATCACACGACCTTCGGTGTACAAGCCCTGTTCATCAATATTGCCGTCTAACACAGGTACAGTCACTTGACCATGAATGTTGGTTGGGATACCTCCCATCATATAGTGAATGGTCGGCACAACAGGCACAGGTTCTTTGGTGATGTCCACGTTAGCAAAATTATGGCTAATCTCAAAGACTGATGGCAGGCGTTTCATGATCTCGGCATGACCCAAATGCGTCATGTCCATAACGATATAGTCCCCATTAGGACCACAACCACGACCTTCTTTAATCTCTTGGTCCATAGAGCGAGAGACGAAGTCGCGAGGAGCCAAGTCTTTTAGGGTTGGGGCATAACGCTCCATGAAAGGCTCGCCATTCTTGTTACGTAAAATTGCACCTTCGCCACGACAGCCTTCGGTCAAAAGCACACCCGCTCCTGCCACACCCGTAGGGTGAAATTGCCAAAACTCCATGTCTTGTAAAGGAATGCCAGCACGCACCGCCATGCCCAAGCCATCGCCTGTGTTGATGTAAGCATTGGTAGATGCCTTAAAGATACGACCTGCCCCTCCTGTTGTCAAAATGGTAGTTTGGGCTTGGAAAACAGAAATATTACCTGTTTCTTGGTCA
>JBHCHC010000214.1:0-4978 GCA_041802645.1 Moraxella sp.
AAAAGACCTTTAGCATTTTCAAGGCGAATGTCGTCAAGAAGTGGTGAACGAATGGCTTTTTCAGCAGCTTGTCTGGCACGGTCATCTCCACTGGCACGACCAATACCCATCATCGCATAACCCTTAGCGGTCATGGCGGTACGCACATCTCTAAAGTCAGTATTAATCACGACATTATCTGCCGTATCTACGATTTGCACCAAACCACTAACGGCATGAAGCAGAACATCATCGGCTTTTTTTAGTGCATCTGTAAAGGAGATTTGCTTATAAATCTTTAGCAGTTTTTGATTAGGGATGGTAATGATGGCATCTACCAACTCTGTCAACTGAGTGACGCCATCTTTGGCAGACTTCATGCGTTTTTTGCCCTCAAAGTCAAAAGGCGTGGTCACTACAGCGACGGTTAGAATACCCAATTCCTTGGCGATACGTGCTACCACAGGGGCTGCACCTGTGCCTGTGCCACCACCCATGCCTGCGGTGATAAACACCATATTATAGCCTTGTAACATGGCATGGATTTCTTCCTCGTCCTCCTCAGCATAGCGACGACCCTCCTCAGGATTGCCGCCAGCACCCAAACCTTCTGAGCCAAGCTGAATCTTATGTGGCACAGACAAGTTGTCAAGTGCAGCACGGTCAGTGTTGGCTGCCACAAAAGTCACACCACTGATGCCCTCTTGCACCATGTGTTCAACCGCATTACCGCCACCGCCACCCACGCCAAAAACAATAAAGCGTGCTTTGCCGTGATTTACTTGCTCATCATCTGTACCAAGACCATATTTAGACATGTATTTCTCCGATTTTCATCCACATTTGACATTAGGGCTATTTTGTCATTATAGCACTAATTTAATTCATATCAAATAGCATCGCCAGCCCCAGCTTGCGGTCATGTTATCATGATGCAGTTCTTATTTGGGTTTTATATTGACTGACTATTTATACCAACTTATTTTTAAGATGTTCATAACATCTGCTTTAATTTATCAAGCCATGATTGGCATGCTTGCCCGAAACGACCGAACACACCAAGATGGTTCATTTCACCGAACTGACCACGCTCATCGCGAGCATATTGTTCGGTTTGGTAGTACATAAGTGCACCGATAATACTGTGCAATTTGGGATCAAGCAAATTTGCCTTGAGTAGCCCAATGGCATCATCACTCAATGTCTGAGTATGGATGGCTAATTTGGTGTTAATATCCATTTTTCGCACATGAACACCAAAGTGTCGCTCAATCAAACTAGGCAAATCTCTCATGTCTGCACCACCGCCTGCCATCACCACGCCCATATCCATAAATTGGTCAAGCCCTCTTGCCCTAATATCGTCAAAAATCTCTTGGAGCAATGCCAGATAGCGTGCTTCAATGATACTGGCAAGTTTGTACAAATGCACGGTTAGTTCACTGGAATGATGGTGTTTTTTTAGTGTCAAAAAGTCACTTTTACTTTGTTTATTAGCATTGGCTGAACCATGATGTTTTTTTAAAGATTCTGCCTCTAGTAAAGTCAGTCCAAGCGTGCTAGCAATGTCCATATCCACCAGCTGTCCACCCACTGGCAGACAGCGACTATAGAGCAACATACCCTCTTGAAATAAACACACCTTAGTCATTGCTGCGCCAATATCAATAAAACACACGCCGCGTTGTTTTTCATCGGCACTCAAAGCATATTCACTGCTGGTGACCCCATCAAAAAAAATGGGATGAACTTCTAAGTTGTTGGAGATGAGCAAGTCTTTGACTTGAGCATAAAACATGCTCGGCACGCTAATCATGTGATAGCCAACGGTAAGTTTGTTGGCAAGCATGCCTACCGCGTCTTTGCTGCCTTGTTGGTCATCATCTAGCCAAAAACGCTGTTGACATAACTGTACTTCTTTATGTCCTTGTTGAGCTAAACTTGATTTGGCATCATTTAAAATATCCCTAACATCATCATGGCTTATCTTACGCCCTAATGAGCCTCCTGTTGGATTTTGCCCCATAATGTCCTTCTGTCGGATGCCGTTCTCACCCACCATGGTGGGGCTGGCAAAAGACAAACCCACATAGGATACCTGCACGCCTGCCATATCAATGGCTTCACGCAAAGATTTATGAATGGCACTTAATAAATGCTCACGATTGACAATTTGACCACCAAAAAATGCATCTGTGTTGGCAATACCCAGACCCATGACCTGTGTTTTTTTATGGTACGCGTCAAAATAACCCACAACAGTATAAACCGCTGTAGAGCTCAAATGAATCACCGCATGAATATCAGAATCAGGTACCATAATTAACCAAAAATAAGGCAAATGCCCAAACCAAAGTCAATATTTTTATCATTACATGACATCGAATTATTAAAATACTGTCAAAAACCATCAATTACCGCAATCAATTAACATTATCACCAGTCATCAGTCTTTTTAAAGAACAACTTCTATCAAACGTTTATTTTTTTAAATCATTGAGCGCAAAGTATGGTGCTAAGCGATGGTTTGTCGCCATGCGATAGAAAAACCATTTTTATAACGCAAATCCACCGACTGTATCTCATCCATACGCTCGATAAATCGCTCTTTTAGCACCTGTGACAGCTGATGAAGTTTTTGTTCGGTATTTTCATCATCAACAACAACTCTAAGCCCATTGTGAAAACGAATTACCCAAGTATTACGTGGTGTTAAAATCAAATCATCCACCGTCAAGCCCAGCGGAGCGAAATTCTCATTAATGTATCGCATTTGATGCATGATGGCATCAGCTTGTGCAGATGAACCATGCAAGGTCACCAAATTTGGGTTCATGACATCATCTGTATTTGCCGGTCTAAATACCACACCATTAGCATCGATGAGTTCTTGGCTGCCAAAATTGGCGATGGGTTGACGCGGAATGACCTCTACCATGACGCCTTGATACCAGTCACGTTTTATGATGGCATGTTCCACCCAAGACAAGTTCATCACGCTGTCATGAATTTGGTGTAAATTACCCCCAAAAAACTGTATCTCACCAAAAGGAGCGACAACTTCCTCCAATGATTGACGCTCTAAAGCCGTCAAATTGGAAGACTCCACAAAAATCGGCTTAGCAGGGCTTTTTCCGATGGTTTGGATGACAAAAAAACCGCTGGCAAGAACCAATCCAAGCGTAATCAGAGCCGATTGCCATGATTTTGACAAATGCTTGTCATCATGGATGGTGCTCTCATGATTGGTATGGTCTACTGTCATCTCTGTCACGGTCTTTACCCATCAAACATGCCCGCCATTTTTATGCCAACATCAACAAACGCGTGTCATTTACTGCATTGACCCAGAAATCAAATAAACCCATCAATAAAGCCTTATTCAGGCGATTTATCAAAGTTCTAGTTGGACAGGGCTAAAATCGCGTATTCTACCTTATTTTTGGGGCAATTTAAAGGGAAAATGATTGCTAAGTGTCTGTTTTTACATGAAGTTACAATTCATCAATCAAGCTGTCAGACTGCTAAAGAATCATGTCACAAGGTCTGTGCCAAAATTTGTACACAAAGCTCATCGAAGCTCATGCCATTTGCCTTGGCTGCCATTGGCACCAAACTATGATCGGTCATACCTGGCACAGTATTGATTTCAAGTAGGTATAATTTGCCATCATCTGCTTTTAAAAAATCCACTCTTGCCCAGCCACGCCCTCCGATGGCATGAAAGGCACAGCGAGCAAGCCTCCCCATCTCCATCTCCTGTTCGGTGCTCAAATCTGAGGGGCATTGATAGACTGTGTCATCACGTAGATATTTGGCGTCATAGTCATAGAATTTACCCTTAGGAATGATGCGAATGCTTGGTAATACTTCATCGCCCAGAATAGAGCAGGCGTATTCACCCCCAGTAATGGCTTTTTCTGCCAGAATCTCGCCATGATATTGTTTTAAAGTTGGATAGACTTTTGCCAAATCTCCCTCTTGTTCTATCATCATCACGCCCACACTTGAACCTTCTGCGGCTGGCTTGACAAATAACGGCAATCCAAATTCACGCTCTACCGCTTCAAAATCACTGTCATCATGTAGCACCACATAAGGTACATTTGGCAAATCCAGTGCTTGCCACACCAAGCGACAGCGAAATTTATCCATGGCAATCGCAGATGCCAACACGCCACAGCCTGTATAAGGAATCTGTAAACCATCTAGCACCCCTTGCAAACTCCCATCTTCACCAAATGTGCCATGTAGCACATTAAACACACGGTCATATTCACGCAAGGCAGAAACGTCAGTCTCTTTTGGGTCAAAATGGTGAGCATCCACACCTCTAGATAACAAAGCATTGAGCACGGCTTTGCCACTATTTAGCGATACTTCTCGCTCAGCACTCATGCCACCGCAGACGACAGCAACTTTGCCAAATTTTTTTATATCAATCATAAATTTTAAACCTTTTTAACAATTAACCTAGAACCAAATATAATGCTCAATAATTTTACGCATTTTTACACCAACAATCACCACCAAATAAGCATCATCCAAAGGAGCTGGAATAGAAAAGTGCTGATATAATTTGTTGGGCGTTTTACAGATGCAGCGAACCTCCCAATGCCAGACTGTCTAGCCATGGTACTTGTCTTCAGTTGCAATATCAGCATAAGGCCACAAGTCCAAATTCATCAGAGGTATCAGTCACATCATTGATTAGAAGGCTTGAGTACTGTCGGACATTGGGTTTCTTAATCATCGTAAAAATCAAAAACTTGCAACCAACTCTCATTCATCTGTCAGATACAAATGATTGTCTCTTAAATCCAAGCAAATCTGCCCCACATTGCCCGCCCCTTGCGTGATAAGCATATCATTTGGACGTAAAATACGTTTCATCGCCGCAGCAATCTCATGTTTGTCCACTCCGATTAAGCTCGGCTCAACTTCGCCACGCAGACGTATGCTTCTGGCAAGAGCTCTGGAATCTGCCCCTATGATGGGT
>JBHCHC010000215.1:0-4527 GCA_041802645.1 Moraxella sp.
CACAACTTACCGAAATTACCAAAGAAGGTTTAATTTAAGAGCTAACTTGATAGCTGGGATTGTTAATAAAGGGTTGTAGGTTATTTCGCAGTGGGTCTAATATTTAATGCAATAAAAAACCACCCAAATTACTTTGGGTGGCTTTGGTGATAATCAAAATGATGTTTTAAATTATCTGGTTTCTTGTACAGTTGTCACTTTGTTGCCTTGGATAACTGCATAAACGCGACGGTTAAGTGCTTTGTTTTCATCAGTATCGTTAGGAGCTACAGGACGATCAAAGCCATAGCCTACTGCAGAGATACGGTTAGGTGCAATACCGAACTCGTTAGATAGCATAGACTTCACAGCGTTGGCACGAGCTTCTGATAGGCGTTGATTGTATTTAGCACTTGAACGCTTGCTGTCTTTAGAGGCGTGACCTTCAATGGCAGCAGTTGCATTCGGGAATTCACGCATTTTTTCAGCAACTTTAGCAACTTCTTCACGGAATTGTGGCTTGATGTTTGACTTATCACGATCAAAGAATACACGAAGTTCCATGCGTAGTTGCTCATCGATTTGATTCTCTACTGGGCAACCATTAGCATCTACACGTAGATTACGTGGGGTATCTGGGCATAGGTCTAGGTGATCAGCAACGCCATCGCCATCGCTATCAATGAATGCTGGAGTTTCTTCAACAACCACAGTCTCGATAGGTACAACAACAGGCTCAACAGGAGCAACAGCAACTGCAGGAGCTAGACGACCACCAAGAGTCACTTCAAGACCTGCCAATGCTTGACCTTCCCACCATGCGTTGTCAAAGTTATGAACAGCACGGGCTTCACCACGTAGTGCCAATGCATCGTTGATCAGATAACGAGCGCCTAGACCTAAGTTACCGATGGTGTCTTTTGACTCAGAGATTTCCTGACCATTAACACGGCTTTCAATTTCATATTTTGCTTGACCAGCACCGATAAGCACATAAGGCTTGAATTTATTGTTGGTGTAGCCGGTAAACTGTTCGGTACCAATCAAGAAGTTACCAGAGATAATTTCTTCTTTAGCATCAAATACAGAGTTTGGGAACTGTGCAGCTTTAGCGTCAGAAGCTTTAGCGTCAGTATCAGTAACGCCATATTCTACTTGAAATTGAGTAGATGGGGTTAGTTCAATACCCAGTGCAACACCTGTATATAGATCACTTTCTAGGGCAACACCATCTTGCATGCCTGGCTTGGTAAGGTTGTAATCAGTACCAGTGCGGAAAATCTCACGTTGATCATCGTGAGCTTCATCTTGATACTGATAACCGACCAATGGCGTTACTGTAACGCCAGCTGTGGCAGCTGTGGCAGCTGTGGCAAGAAGTGCCAAAGCAATTTTGTTAAGTTTCATGGTTTCCTCCAAAGGATGGTTTTAAGAAAGTCAAACACACATAGACTGTTAATGTCTATTCTAACACTAAGCTGAAATATATTTCAACAACAATCTACAAAAATAATTCAACTTTTTGAAAGATTACGAATAGCTTAACGGCAAATAATCAATTTGACAACCTCTTTTTGGTAAAAAATACAGTTTATTACATAAAAGTTGCCAACTTTTACAATAAAGTGGTGCTTATTGCCGATAAACGGCTTGGTCAGAAAATGCCTGTTTCATATCTTTGACCGCTTGTAATAACCCCACAAACACCGCATCAGCAATAATGCTATGACCAATATTTAATTCGTAAATGCCTTCAATCTGGGCAATGCAAGAGACATTTTTGGTGGTCAAACCATGGCCTGCATTGACAATGATATTTGATTTCTCGCGAGCATGTTTGACCGCCTCTTTAATACGAATTAACTCTATATTGATTTGCTCTTGATTGCCCAATAAATCCGCCTGAGCATAAGCTCCTGTATGCAGCTCAACGGCATCCGCTCCAAGCACAACTGCCCTATCAATTTGGGCAATATCAGGGTCAACAAAGAGCGATACTTGTATGTTTTGATTTTGTAAGTGCTTGATAAATTGGGGTAATTTGTCATGATGAATCACATCAAGTCCGCCTTCTGTGGTTACTTCTTCTCGCTTTTCAGGCACAAGACAAACCCAATCAGGCTTAATATCTAACGCAATGGCAAGCATTTCATCTGTAACCGCCATCTCAAGATTCATGGGTATGCTGATTGCTTTTTTGATGGCATAAACATCAGCATCCTTGATGTGGCGACGGTCTTCACGTAAATGCAAAGTAATGCCATCAGCACCTGCTTTTTCGCATAACAACACCCCTTGAACAGGGCAAGGATAATTAACACCACGAGTATTACGCAATGTGGCAATGTGGTCAATATTTACGCCAAGTCTGGGAGTTTTCATCGTTGCTCCTTAAAAAAATCAGTCAACAGTATTTTAATCTCTCCGCCCATAATCTACGGCTGTTTAAGGGTTCATAATCCAATAAATAATCTATCAAATGGCGATGGATTCGTCCAAGAATACGCAATGCATCATCAAATATCTCACCATTTATGTCACTATGGGCAATCTTTAAAATCAAATCCCCTGATATGCCATGCTCTGACTTGACGAAGCCTTGGGTAGGAATAAAATCATAAAAATCATTTATGTTTATCGCTTGCCCTCTACTGTCCATGCCCCACTCAATACTGACCCCCAATTCATCAAATAGCATCATTTCAAATTGGCGTAAAGTTAGTTTTATGATGAACATGGTAGAATTTTGTTGTAATGTTCTAATGCTGTCATGATAAGCCTGCCATAGCAAAGGACAGGGACTTTCAAGAGCAATGAGTTTATAAATCAGTTCATTTAAGTATAAAAGTGCGTATTGATTTTGTCCCAACTTTGGCGTTGGCACAACAGATGCCATGTGGATTTGACTGAAATTTTTTAACGCATTTTGTCCTGTGGCGAACAACTTAAGTTGCACGAATAATGGCACACCTCGACCTCCTACGCCATGCACCAAACCAAATTGTTGACTAAAAAGATAATAAATCGCTTGTTTTTCTCGGTAGGGGCGGGCATGGAGCAGGTATCCTGTTAGAGGCTGATTTTTCATAAGTGCTAATGATGCAGACTATCAGTACCCTAAACTGGTTAAGGCTCGCTCGTCATCGCTCCAGCCTTTTTTTGACTTTGACCCAAAGGGTAAGCATGATTTTACGGTCAAACAGCTTTTCCATGTCTTGACGTGCTTCTATGCCGATTTGTTTGATGCGACTGCCTTTATCGCCGATGATGATGGTTTTTTGCCCTGCTCGCTCCACAAAAATGGTGGCATCAATAAAAGTACACGCTTTACGCCATTTGCCAGTTTCGGGGTCTTTGTGTGCAGGTTCATCTTTGAAAGCATCAATCTGCACCGTCAAATCATAAGGTACTTCATCGCCCGACTGACGCATGATTTTTTCACGGATAATCTCACTTGCCAAAAAGCGTTCGGAGCGGTCGGTAATCTGCTCGGGGTCAAAAATCGGTGGGCGTGCGGGTAAATACTCGCCAATCACCGCCTGTAATCTATCTAGATTATGTCCACGCAAAGCTGACACAGGTACGATGTCGGCAAATTCAAAACTTTGTCCGTATTCTTCTATCAGGGGTAAAAGTTTGGCTTTATCTTTGATGGTATCCGATTTGTTAATCACCAACACCACGGGTAAATCAGTCTGGGCGAGTTTTTCTAGGGTTAATAAATCATCTTCTTTCCAATACAAACTGTCTACCACAAACAGTATCAAATCCACGTCCGACAAGGCAGATACGGCAGCTTTATTCATGCGTTCGTTGATGGCTTTGACTTCTTTGGCATGAATACCAGGGGTGTCCACAAAGACAATCTGCATGGCGTCATCGGTCAAAATACCGTGAATACGGTGGCGAGTGGTCTGTGGTTTGCGAGAGGTGATGGAGAGTTTTTGGCCAAGCAAATGGTTCATTAAGGTAGATTTACCGACATTGGGTCGCCCAACAATCGCCACAAAGCCTGCTTTAAAGCCATTTTGGAGTGGGCTCTGGGTATTTTCACCCCCAAAAAAAGCAGCAATGGCATTTTCGTTGTCATCTATTGGGCGGGTGGTATCGGTCATAAAATTCCTTGATTAAAAAATGGTAGGAAGGATTATTAAGGCTTAAAATTTAAGTTTATTGCTTTTGTTAAGCTGATTTATCATGCGTTCAGCACATTTTTGTTCAGCGATACGCCGGCTTTCACCCATCTCAGTGATTGGCGTGCAGTCAGATACTGTCACTGCACATTCTACCACGAAAGTTTGATTGGGAGCATTACCGATGGTGTCGATGAGTGTATAAGTGGGCAAGGGAAGTTTGTTAGCTTGTAGTAGTTCTTGTAGACGAGACTTGGCATCTTTAAGCACTTTTTCTTCGCACACTTCAGCAATTAACGTTTCATACCATGATTTCACTAAATTTTTCACCAATGCTATGTAACCGCTGTCTAAATACACCGCAGCCAAAATCGCCTCCACCGCTTCTGCTAAAATGCTAGCACGGTGTCTACCA
>JBHCHC010000216.1:0-11627 GCA_041802645.1 Moraxella sp.
GAGACTGCAAGTGGCGTAATCACACTGACCACCGACCGTTATGGTTGGGTGCAAGTAGACATGGGTAAACCCAAATTTGAGCCTGCCGAGATTCCTTTTGCCCCCCAAGCCATCACCAAAATCGGCAATGCCTATCGTCTAAACGTTGATGGTGATCCTGTGCAGCTTTATCTTGCCAACATGGGCAATCCTCATGCTGTCATCTTGGTTGATGACGTGCTGACCGCAGACGTGGCACGTTTGGGCAGACTCATCGAAAGTCACGAGGCATTTCCTGAGCGGGTTAATGTCGGTTTCGTCCAAGTCGTCAATCAACGCCACATTCGCCTACGTGTCTATGAGCGTGGCGTGGGTGAGACGCAGGCTTGTGGCACAGGGGCGTGTGCTGCGGTAGCGGTGGGCGTGCGTGAAGACTGGATTGATGAGGGTGTGGATGTACGCGTTCAGCTCTATGGTGGTAGCCTTGCTGTGCGTTACCAAGAGGGTTATTCGGTCATGATGACAGGTCCAACATCCTTTGTCTATGAAGGGGTGTTTAGCCCTGATGGCTTGGCAGCACAAGCAGGGATTAACCTAACACCTGCCGAAGATGATGAGTATTAATCATGTGTCTTACACATTCATAAGCCTTGTTCACACAAGGCTTTTTATATATTAACCCATTTACCCTAAAAACTTTAATGAGCATGATTCATCATTTTGATTTTTCTGCCAATTGACTGACCTCAAATGCCTGAAAAACACTGAGTTCAGGAAATTCTTTGCGTAGTGTTTTTAGAGCATCTGTTTGCTTTGGCGTGACTTTGATGATGTCCCGATAACGCCTGATGTAGTTTGTTTTATCCATCGCACGCCACAGCTGCTGATACTTACGGCGAATCAAAATATTCTGTATGATCACAAACAGCATGATGCTCAATAAAATATGCTCGTATTTCATCCTCTCTCCTCTTTGTTGATGAGTCCATAACTGGCCGACTTTCATAAGTCTTTAACATATCTATCAAAACGAACCGCCTCATTGCCTAAGCTTTGGGTGGGGTTTTGATGGGTAAAATATGGGGCACCGATGGGGCGTTTAACAATGATTTTACCATTATCTTTTAAATGAGCATTGGCAATCTGCAAAAACAGCTTTTCATCATCATCACTGGGTGGGCTTGCCAAATCGTGCAACACTTGCATGGTTTTACCGACTTTTGATGAATAACTGTCAGAGGGGAACATGGGATCCAAATAAATCATGTCCGCCTTTGGCAAGGCTGCCATAAAATCAGCATTTAAAAAATTAGCATGATAAATCGTTATTCGACTTAATAACTTTTGCCAATTTGGATTGTGATTCATCATTTGATATTCAAATAACAGCAGCATTGCCACAATGGGGTTTTGTTCTATCATGATGATGTTTGCCCCCGTGCTTGCCAGTATCAAGCCATCTTGCCCAAAGCCCGCCGTACCATCAATCACAATCATGTCAGGACTTAATTTACACGCTTGTAATATCAGCTCGGACTTTCGCCCTGCTGTTACGATGCGTTTGGTCAAAGATTGCCAATTGAGTGATGATTTTATGATGGCGTGATTGTCAAGTTTAATTAAAGTTGGGGTATTTTTAATGATGGCAATTAGAGCTGTGTTGGCATTATCATTGACAAAAGATGTGATAAATTTATCGCTTAATTTTGATAATATATGAAAAGATAAATTTAAAGATAGATTATGGTTTTTATTGATAAAATCTAATTCATCAAATAAATCTTTGTCTTTTTCTGTGCCGATGATGTTGATATTCAAACTATTGCCTTATAATTTATGATTTTAATGTAGGGAAAATTACAATTCATCCCTACAAATATCACTGAACACTTACCTTGAATTTATCCTTGGATTTGATAGCCAAAGATAAAATACGCCAATAATACAATCACACCTGTAATAATCCGCAAATAAGCAAAAATCATGAAGTCTTTTTTCGATACCCACGCCACCATCAGACGAATGCATAATAGAGCCACCACAAAAGACACTAGCGTACCCACACCTAAAATCGCCCAATCCTGCCCCGTCTGTAAAGCATCTTTTTTATCCAGCAAGTCCAATAAAGCCGCCCCAACGATGACAGGAATGCCCAAAAAGAAAGAAAACTCAGTGGCTGCCTTACGAGACGCCCCAAACCATAAAGCACCAATGATAGTCGCCCCAGAACGAGAAGTTCCTGGGATTAAGGCTAGACATTGAGCCAGTCCAATTTTTAATGCCATTTTAAAATCTATATGTTCAGCCTCAGCTGCTTTTACTAGATGTGGATTTTTTTCTACATAAATGATTAACATCGCCCCCACTATGAGCATCGTCGCCACAACCAATGGATGAAACAACATGCCTGTAATAAAATCTTTTAAGGTAAATCCCACCACCATGACAGGAATGGTGGCGATGATAAGTGCAACGCCAAGCCCTCGAGGGTTCGCCATGCCCTCTGCTCTGCCTGTCAGCAGTCCCATAAAAGCCGTCCATAACCTCTCCCAGTAGTCATAGATGACCGCCAAAATTGCCCCCAATTGAATAAAAACAATGAACAAATCTCGCTTATCCTTCTCCCAAAAATTCATGATGTCAGCAGAGAGAATCAGATAACCTGTGCTAGAAATGGGTAGAAATTCGGCAATGCCTTCAACAATGCCCATGATGACTGCTTTGATAAATAATAAAATATCCAACATGTTACTCTTTACTAAAATTTGAACGCTGATGAGTGTTCGAATGCAACATAAAATAAATTGGGCGATAGACCGCTAGGCAGATTCTCAGATTACTGGTTTTTGGCTTGCTCTGCCAGCGTTTTCCACGCATTATTTCTAAGATAAACAGGTAAGGCGTTCTCTGCAGTCAGAGTGTCGCCCTTCATAAATCGTGGATAAGCCAAACGAGCGATATGCACAGCGGTCGGGTGTAGGCGAAGTTTATTAGCATTTGTCTGCACTAAGTCCACACCATCACCCACCACGATATTCGCCCGAATGGATGCATCATAATCCAACAGATATTCTCTATGGGCAATAAGCTCCCCTTGCTGTATCATGAAATCGCCTGCATAGACTTGATGTTGGCGAGCGTCTAATACCGCCGTAATGGTCATACCATCTGTCATGCTCTGCTGCTCATATGCCATGAATGCCAAAGCATGTAGGCTAGATATGCCAATGCATGGTGCATCATTGGCAACCGACAGGGCTTGGACTAAGGCAGTATTGATGCGAATACCACTAAATGCACCCGGTCCACGATTAAATGCCCATGCCATGATGTCTTTTAGATCAATGCTGGTCGCTTGCAACGCCTCGTCTAACATGGGCAAAATAATCTCAGTCTGTCCACGTCCTCCTGCCACTGTTTTGGTATAAATCAGATGCTCACCCCTCATGATGGCGATGGAGCATTGCTCAAAAATGGTATCAAAGGCAACGATGATAGCAGAGTCGGATAAGTGATGGGCAAGCATGGCAATAGGTCAAAATAAAAAGCCATTATAATACCATAAAATACCCATCAATTCTTAGGATGTGCTAAATATTTATGCCATATGAATCCCTTGATTTATCCCTTGGCAAGAATTTACCAAACCCTTTTTCGTTTTATGGCAAGCATCACACCTCGACACACCCAACTTTTAGCAAAAAAAGCATGAATTAGGTAGAGCGGCAGTGGCATTTAGGGCCACCCTTAGGTCTGTGATGAAAAATTTGAACTTATTATTGATAATCCCTCATCAGACCTCATTATTAGGACACGCCAAGGCTTGCTCGCCAAATTAATTATTCTTTATTTATATTAAATATCATAATCATGTCTTTATTTCGCTATTTTGAAAACCGCCTAAATCCCTACCCTGATAGCCCTATGCCCACTCCCAGTCCTAACCAGCGTGGGTTTTTTACGTTTTTATGGGCATGTACTGATGGGGCGAGATTTTGGATTGGACTGCGAATCATTTTATCGGTGCTGCTTGGCATTTTTGGCTCACTACTCTTTGCGTGGGCGGGCGATGTCGTGGATTGGCTGACTGTTGATACACCTGAGACATTATGGCAAGCTCGTGGTCAGACCATCATGCTGATTTTGGGTATTTGCCTGTTGTCCATCTTTGGTGAGTTCATCGGTAACTTGATTCGCTTTCAAGTACTCCAAGGGGTCATGCCCATGCGACTTAGATGGTGGTTTCATAAGCACATGCTTGGACAATCCATGCAATTTTACCATGATGAATTCTCAGGGCGTGTTTCTGCCAAAGTCATGCAGACTGCCCTATCGGTACGTGATACCATCATGACGCTCTCAGAGATGGTGTCCTTTGTTGTGGCTTACTTAGTGACCAGTGGCGTCATTTTATTTAGCCTTGATGTTTGGCTGTTTTTACCGTTCGTGGCTTGGATCATCTGTGTGGCACTCATGATGAAATTTTTCTTACCTCGCCTGCGTGAGACCGCCAGCAACCAAGCTGATGCCCGTGCTTTGATGACAGGACGTGTTACTGATGCCTATGCCAATATCAGTGCGGTCAAACTTTTTAGCCACTCTAACCGAGAACTGTCTTATGCCAAGTCTGCCATGAGTGAGTTCATGACAACTGTTCATGCACAGATGCGTTGGGTATCCATTCTTGGCACAACCACCGAAACACTCTCTCTTGTCATGATTGTGGGTAGCACCGCCATTGGGGTATATCTATGGACAATCGGCGAGGTAACTGTAGGAGCAATTGCGGTGGCAAGCGGAATTTCCCTTCGCCTAAAAGGCATGATTCAATGGATCATGTGGGAGATGGCAAGCCTGTTCGAGCACATTGGCACAGTACAAGACGGCATGAGAACCCTAACCACTCCTCACGCCATCACCGATAAACGTGATGCTGGCGAGCTGGTGGTTCATCATGGTGAGATTTGCTTTGAAAATGTCGATTTTAATTATGGTCGAGGCAATGATAAGATAAAACTCTTTGATGACTTTAACCTATCCATTCAAGCAGGAGAGAAAGTGGGATTAGTGGGTCGCTCAGGAGCAGGCAAGTCCAGCTTGGTTAATCTTTTGCTTCGCTTTTATGATGTGGATAGTGGTCGCATCAGCATTGATGGTCAAGACATCAGCGATGTCACCCAAACCTCACTACGCCAAAATATCGGTATGGTTACCCAAGACACCGCCCTGCTACACCGAACCGTACGTGAAAATATCGCCTATGGCAGACCTGAAGCAACTGACGATGAAATCATCGCCGCCGCTCGCCTTGCTCAAGCATGGGACTTCATTGAAAACCTAGAAGACAAGCACGGCAATAAAGGACTGGATACAGAAGTGGGTGAACGTGGCGTCAAACTCTCTGGTGGTCAACGTCAACGCATTGCCATCGCTCGTGTCATGCTCAAAAACGCACCCATCTTACTGCTCGATGAGGCGACATCTGCCCTCGATTCAGAGGTGGAGTATGCCATCACTCAAAGTCTAGACGAGATGATGAAAGGAAAAACCGTCATCGCCATCGCTCATCGCTTATCCACCATCGCAAGCCTAGATAAATTGGTGGTCATGGATAAAGGTGAGATTATTGAAATGGGCAGCCATGATGAACTCATTGCCAAAGGCGGCGTGTATGCCAGTCTTTGGGCGAGACAGTCAGGTGGGTTTTTGGGAGAGTTTTAACCCCTAATTTTTTATTTTATGCTCTTTGTAGAGTGACAAGAAGTGGAGATTCGGCTTGTTCGGCATACTGTAGTACGGTGGCAATTTTCATCTCGCCAATCTCCTTGGGCAGTGTTGCTACTACCGCCTGTCCTTTTTGGTGAACATCCATCATAAGTGCCGCCGCCCTATCTAACTCATGATCAAACACCTCCATGAGCACAAAAACCACAAAATCCATGGTCGTAAAATTGTCATTGTGCATGATGACATGAAATAGTGGAGCTTGTGCATGCTCTTGCTCGGTGACGACGTCGCTGTCAATGCGATGTTCGGTGTGATGCTCGGTATGGGGCTTGGTCATGTTATTGTCACTGCCTTGTCATGTAGAATAACTCATTCTGGTATGTCTGGTACTGCCTATATCATCCAATATCAGTTTTCACTTTGGTTTACGGGACGTTCACTGATGCCCGTATCCGCTCTTTGTGTCATGACATCGCCCACTTGCCAATTATAAATCTGTTCAACACGCTTGCCACCGACACTGATTTCTAGCTTGATTTGCTTAGGTTTAAATCCCTCTGGCATGACAAAACGCCCACGAATCCTCTCCACATCCTTAATCTCATAAACGGCAGGTTTGAGTGGGATTTGTACCATGCTGGTAGCATTTAATAGCGTCATCTTTGGTGTCATGCTCATCGCCGCACCCGAGGGTGCAACCATCGCCACATCAAAGCGATATTCATAAGTATTATCAGGCAGAGATACTATCTCACTGCCTAGCACCTCCAAAGGAAACCCGCCTTCTTTAGCAAGTTTACTCTTAAACAGCTCATTGATTTGACTAAGCTGCATATTCTTAGTGGTCAACTCCTCATTTTGCTCACGCAGGGTTTCAAGATTGGACAGTCCAATATCTCTCTCCTTAACTGCCGCATCGAGCTGTTGCTTGAGTTTTGCCTCATTAACCGACATGCCTTGAAGTTCCTCATCGCCACGTTCTTGGGCTTGTAAGGCAGCTCCTTTTCTAAGCCCTTGTTTGTGCCCGATGTTATAGCCAAATACCGCCATGACCATCGCTACCAAAGTCAAGGCAATAACGAACAGCACCAAAATCTGTTGTGCCGAACCACGCTGGCAAGAAGCGTCTAAAGTTCTTGGGCAGGAGATGTTATTTTTTAAAGAATTCATGACGTGACAAAACCACACAGAGTAAAAAAGAAAGATGAATTTTAAATGAAGGATTAAAATGCATAAATGCTTGCTATTATAACAAAAATCTACCGATGATAACTCTACTATTTTTTAAAATTTATTGATAAAATATCAAAATTTTTTATTGGCAAAATCAATCATAAGGCACTTTACTATACCGATAAATAGGCATTGACCTTTTTGTTGGTTTACGGTATTGTAAGTGGTGGTAAAATTTGGTTGTTTTTTTAGGCTAATTTTTATTCATTCATTTAATAAGTAACAAGACAATCAGGGAGATTGTTCATGCTTTGGTTTTTCTTTTGTATCGCCATGTTGGTGGTCGGCTATTTTGTTTATGGCAAAATCATCGAAAAAATATTTGTCATCAACCCCAATAAAAATACACCCGCTTACACCATGACTGATGGCGTAGATTATGTGCCGATGTCCAAAAAACGCATTTGGCTTATTCAGCTACTAAACATCGCAGGCACAGGTCCAATTTTTGGTCCGATTCTTGGGGCGTTATATGGTCCTGTTGCCATGCTGTGGATTGTGTTCGGTTGTATCTTTGCAGGGGCGGTACACGACTATATGTGCGGCATGCTATCAGTCAGAAACGGTGGTGCAAGCATGCCTTATCTGACCGGCAAATATCTAGGCAAGCCGATTAAGCACTTCATTAACTTACTTGCTGTGGTGCTGTTATTGCTTGTGGGTGTGGTCTTTGTGGCAAGTCCAGCTCAACTACTTAGCTCCATCACCATGGATGTCTTTGGCTCAAATGCCACAGGTGCCATCTCAGTGGATAATGCCGAAGCGATTGGAGCGACTGCAGATGCTACTACCAACTTAGTATTTGGCATGACCAAAGAAACTGTCATTGCGGTTTGGACAGGCATCATTTTTATCTATTACATCATCGCCACGCTCATGCCCATCGATAAAATCATCGGTAAAATCTATCCATTCTTTGGTGGGTTACTACTGTTCATGTCTGTTGGTATGACTTATGGCTTACTAAAAAATGAATTTGGTCAGGGTGATTATTTCTTTAATAGTATGGGCGGACTGACCGTTGAGAGCTTTTTCCAAAACTTACAGCCCAAAGGAGACTTACCCATCTGGCCTCTACTCATGCTAACCATCACCTGTGGAGCATTATCAGGCTTTCATGCCACACAAACTCCACTCATGGCAAGATGTGCTCAAAGTGAGTCTGAAGGTCGCTTTATCTTTTATGGAGCGATGATTACCGAAGGCGTGATTGCCCTGATTTGGTGTGCTGTTGGTATGTCGTTCTATCCTGACTTAGTCAGCTTACAAGAAGCGATTGCTGCAGGCTCGCCCTCTAAGGTTGTCTATGACAGCTCCATCGCTTATCTGGGTCTGGTTGGTGGTGTCTTTGCTGTGCTTGGCGTGGTTGTTCTGCCCATTACCTCGGGGGATACCGCATTTCGTGCGGCACGTCTTATCATCTCTGAGTTTTTGAACATGGAGCAACGCACGCTCATGAAGCGTCTTTGGATTGCCATTCCTTTGTTTGTTATCGGGTTTATCGTCTCCAAAGTGGACTTTCAAATCCTATGGCGGTATTTTAGCTGGGCAAACCAAACCGTAGCCGTAGTCATGCTATGGACAGCGGCAGGCTATCTATATCGTTATCGCAAATTCCACTGGGTGTGTACACTCCCTGCCATTTTGATGAGTGCGGCGTGTTATACGTTCTTAGCATACAATAAAATCGGTTTTGGACTAGATTATACCTTGTCGGTTTGGATTGGTATTGGACTAACTGCAATCACGACATTGGCATTCTTTATGTTTGTTAAGCGTGAAAGCATTGCTGGTGACCCTGATGCACTTGTTGTAGAAGAGAAGATTACTTCTACTGCCATCAAAGTGTCATGAAAAAGACACACACCAAAAGAAAAACCACGTTTTAAAACGTGGTTTTTTGGTATATCTAAGACCTAAGAGAGTAACATAATCCCAGCTTAGAGCACTCATTACCGTGATTTATATGATAATAGTTAGTTGTCCAACACAAACTCCACGCCCTGCTCAATATGCACCCACGCTGTATCAAGCATTGACAGTACAATGTCTTGTTGTGTTATCAAAAGCCCAATTTCTGTACAGCCTAGCACCACGCCTTTTGCACCTTGACTTTGTAAATTGTCAATCACTTGCAAATAACGCTGCTTGGACGCTGTAGTTATTTTGCCCAAGGTCAATTCGTCAAAAATAATGCGGTGAATGTCCGCTTGCTCACTTTCATCAGGCACAAGGCACTCAATGCCAAAACTGGCAAGCCTGTCCTTATAAAAGGTCTCACGCATGGTAAAGGCTGTACCAAGCAAGGCAACTTTCTGTACGTCCTTTGCCAGTATTGCCCGTGCGACTGCGTCAGCAATGTGCAAAAACGGCACATCAATGGCAGCAGTGATGTCATCTGCCACTTTGTGCATGGTATTGGTGGCAAGTAAAATGCCTTCTGCCCCTGCTTGTTGTAATGTCTTGGCAATGTCAGCAAGTTTTTGCCCTGCTCTTGTCCAATCACCATCACGCTGATACTGGGCAATCTCTTCAAAATTGACACTATACACAATCAAAGGAGCAGACGTATTACCGCCTTTATTGCTCATTAACCAGCCGATTGATGCCCTCATAATAAATGGCGGTGGACGCAGGCGACATACCACCGATGATGCCTAGTGTTTTCATTTTTTCCTTATTTTCTTTGTTTGAATGTCTTTTTCAATATTAACATAAAAAAACCAGCATGCCCATGTATTTTTTAGCCGCTGCTCAAATTGGTAATTTTTTGTGACTGCAGCTTGTATATTGTTTGAAGTACCCCATTTTTATGGATATGACCAGTATTTACCAATATTATTTTTTGAGGTTAACTCCTGCCATAGCAAGGCTTAGACGCCATCACAATTTGATACTTACTCCCAAAATATCTAATTTTTTGACATACACACAAAAGGATCTGGCATTTATTCATGAGTATAAATTTTGAACGCATACAAGGCAAACTAAACATCTTGGCGGACGCAGCCAAATATGATGTCTCATGCTCATCATCGGGCTCAAATCGCAAAAACCAAGGTGATGCCCTTGGTAATGCTTCTACTTCAGGCATTTGCCATAGCTACACCGAAGATGGGCGATGTGTCAGCTTGTTAAAAATCCTATTTACCAATCACTGTATTTATGATTGTAGCTATTGCACATCTAGACGCAGTCATGACACGCCTCGTGCCGCCTTCACAGTGGAAGAAGTGGTGGACTTAACCATGCAGTTTTATCGACGTAACTATATTGAAGGGCTGTTTTTAAGTTCGGGCATTTTTAAAAACGCCGATTATACGATGGAAAGATTGGTTGAAGTTGCCAGACGACTGCGTGAAGAAGAGCGATTCGGGGGTTATATTCACCTAAAAACGATACCAGGAGCATCGCCTGAGCTCATTCGTCAAGCAGGACTGTATGCTGACCGCCTAAGTGCCAATATTGAAATTCCCACCATTTCAGGGTTAAAACTTCTTGCCCCTGAAAAAACGCACGACCAGCTACAAGCTCCCTTGCAGACGGTCAAAGAAGAAATTGTGGTCTTTAAAGACAGCAAAAAACGTCACAAAAAAACCCCCAAATTCACCCCCGCTGGACAGACCAGCCAAATGATTGTCGGTGCAACAGGTGAAACTGACTTGCAGATAGTGAGCCTTGCCAGTCATTTTTATCAAAAATACGAACTAAGACGTGTGTATTATTCGGGCTACGTACCTGTACTGGCAGACAAAAATCTGCCTGCTCTTGGGACGCCTGTGCCGATGGTGCGTGAAAACCGCTTATATCAAGCTGACTGGCTCATGCGATTTTATGGATTTGCCGCTCATGAGATTGTCACGCCTGACCATCCATTTTTGGACTTAGAGTGCGATCCGAAGCTTGCTTGGGCGATTCGCCATCGTGAACATTTTCCTGTTCCCATTCAAAGTGCACCTTATGAGATGATATTACGCATTCCAGGGATTGGCGTTAAGACTGCCAAAAAGATTGTCCAAGCAAGGCGATATGGTCAATTAACCTTAGAGCACATCAAGCAGATGGGAGCAGCGGTGAATCGTGCCAAATATTTCATTGCTTTGTCTGGGAAAAACGAGCATTTAGGTTATTTGACCAAAGACAATTTCAAAGAGTACGTCATCGGTCAAACTCAAAGTAAATTCAAAGATGAACGCACAGGACAGCTGTCTTTATTTTAGGAGCTGAAGACGTGGATTTGTTAACCCAAAATTGTGGCGATAAAGACAATGTAAGTCGCGTGGTCTTGCTTCATGACAGTGATTTTGATGCGTGGCTGAGTGCAGTATTTACTTGCTATGAGTTAAAACACACCAATAAAGCCACACTGACATATCGCCATCACCACACCCCTTCGCTATTAGATGATGTCATTGACATTCATACCGACCACGAAAAAGCCAAACGCGTACTACTTAAGCTTCACGACAGGCTAGGTAAAAATGGCGTAGGCATGCTCATCAAAGCCAACTTATCAGAACTCAAAGACGCACCAAGCACCATGTTCGGGGTGGTCAAATATGCCTTAGATTATCCAAAACGAGCTGTATTGAGTGATTATGGTCATCCAAGTGTGTTAAGACTGTCTCAGATTTTAAAATCTGTCAGTAGAGAGCGTCATCGCATGACAGCTTTTGTGCGATTTGAAC
>JBHCHC010000217.1:0-6565 GCA_041802645.1 Moraxella sp.
ACCTTCAAAAATATGCAATACGCCTTTGCTTATGGAGCGGACGCTGTCTATGCAGGGCAGCCACGTTATTCACTTCGTGTACGCAACAACGACTTTGATGAAGAGAATTTGGCAAAGGGGATTGCCTACGCTCACAGCCTTGGCAAAAAATTTTATGTCGTGGTCAATATCCAAGCCCATAACGCCAAATTGCATACCTTTATTGACGACATTCGCCCCATCATTGAAATGAAACCTGACGCACTCATCATGTCGGACGCTGGCATGATCATGATGGTACGTGAAGCTTTTCCAGAGCAAGCCATTCATCTGTCAGTGCAAGCCAATGCGGTAAACTGGGCAACGGTAAAGTTTTGGCAGCAGATGGGCATTACTCGAGTGATTGTCAGCCGTGAATTGTCGCTCAAAGAAATTGGCGAAATTATCCAAGCCGTGCCGAATATGGAAATTGAAGTGTTTGTACATGGGGCTTTGTGTATGGCGTATTCGGGGCGCTGCCTTTTGTCTGGTTATATCAATAAACGAGATGCCAACCAAGGCACGTGTACCAATGCTTGCCGCTGGTCGTACAACACTTACAAGGCGGTGGAGAATGAAGCAGGCGACATTGTCCCTGTCAGCGATGTGGGCGTCTTTGTCCCCAATCAAACCCAAAACGACAACGCCATCAGCACCGTTAATCTCAATGGCGATGTGGTGATGGGCGATGACTATGTACAAACCCCGTCCGATGAAGTGGTGTTGATAGAAGAACAAGGTCGCAAGGGCGAGCTGATGGCGATGTACGAAGATGAGCACGGCACTTATATCATGAACTCTAAGGATTTGCGTGCGGTGGAGCTGGTGCCTGATTTGATTGACATGGGCGTACATTCCTTGAAGATTGAAGGGCGTACCAAGTCGCATTATTATGTCGCTCGCACCGCCCAAGTGTACCGTAAGGCAATCGATGATAAACTTGCTGGCAAGCCTTTTGATACCAGTTTGATTACTGCCTTAGATGGTCTTGCCAATCGGGGCTATACCGAAGGTTTTTTACGCCGTCATGTGCACAGCGATTATCAAAATTATGACTATGGCTCGTCCAAGACGGACAATCAGCAGTTTGTCGCTGAAGTATCAGAAGTGAGTGATGAGTATCTAACTCTTGACATCAAAAATAAACTGATGGTCGGTGATGTTATTGAGATCATGACCCCCAAAGGTAATTTGACTTATACACTGACTGAAATGTGGGATAAAAAAGGCAATACCATTGATGGGGCGCTAGGCTCTGGGTGGATAGCCAAAATCAATAATCCGTTTAAAGAAATGGACAAAGAAGTGTTAAAATTTGCCCTTGTGATGAAAAGCGTTGATGAGCCGATTTATACATGAGTGGTGTAGCAATAAAACCTATCTTAAAATGGGCGGGTGGTAAGTCACAGTTACTTGATGACATTACATCCCGCTTTCCAGAATACGTTTATCAGCAAGATTTTTGCTTAGTAGAGCCGTTTGTGGGCGGGGGGGCGGTTTCTTTTTGGGCATTGTCAAACTTACCATATCTCAAAAAACTTATCATCAATGATTACAATGTAGATTTAATCAATTTGTACAAAGTCATTCGCGATGATTCTAAGCCATTTCTTGCTGAAGTGCAAAAATTACAGCTGATATACGATGATTTAATAACTTTGGAAGAAAAACAACCAGTATATTATCAGATGCGTGAGTTATTTAATGAGCGATCGCAGTCTGAAATTGTGCAGGCTGCACTATTTGTTTTTTTAAATAAAACAGGCTTTAATGGCTTATATCGTGTTAATAAAAATAATCAGTTTAATGTGCCTATTGGGAGCTATAAGAAACCTAAGTTTGTTAGCAATGACCATGTTTTGGCTTTGTCTGAAAAATTACAGCAAGTTGAGATTTTGACGGGTGATTTTGAGCAAACTCTTGAATTTATTCCACAAAATCTACCTTGCTTATTTTATATCGATCCCCCTTATCGTCCAATTAGCGATACAGCGAGTTTTACCGCCTACGCCAATAATGAATTTAATGATGATGAACAAATTCGTTTGGCAAAATTTTGCAAGACGATCAATGAATTGGGTTGTCAGTTTGTGTTAAGTAATTCCAATCCCAAGAATCATGATGTGAACGATGATTTCTTTGATGAGCTGTATAGTGAATTTAATATTCAGCGTATTCAAGCCAACCGAGCAATTAGTGCAAAAGGATCGGGGCGCAAGGCTATTACAGAACTTTTGATAGACAATATCTAATCATTCTATTCTTGTCGATGGAATGATGCCTTTTTGAACATCTATCATAAAATCGCGCTTAAAGTAAAAGGCGTGATTTTTATTGGAAACAAATCTATCTAGATGTGCAGAATATATGGGATTGTATTGACCATTGGATCGTTTGGCGTCTTTGCTACGAATCTGGATATATTTGCCATTTGAAGTATGAATAAAACCATCTTTCAAATTATTTAAATCTGACAAAACTTTGGTTTTTATGGTTAAAAAATCTTGCTGTAATAGTGCAAATAATTCATCATTTTCTTGAATTGCAATGTGGTATGCGGGCAAGAAATGCCAATTTTCAGGATCTTTAGATTCTTTGCAAACAGGCAGATAAAGCAAATTGCCTATTTTGGTAAATAATCGATTGGTGTCATTATCACCAAAAAACAATTCATCAAAATCCTTAGATATTTGAGTGATAAACATGGTTTCTTTGGGCGTACCGTTCTTGTCCGCCTTATTCGTTTTTAGCTCGCCATCATCAAAATCGGTTAGATTGCTATTGTTTGGCATATCAAGCAACTGTTGTAAAAATTGTCCAGTATTGCCTTTATTGATTGTAAAACCAGTTAAATCTTCTTGTAATTTTAAATCTGAAAACGGCTTGTAATAAAAATCTGGTAGCTTGCAAAATACATCTGTTAATTTCATAAATATAATTCCATTAAATCAATCTCTTTTTTCAAAAACTCCAAAATCAGCCATTCTCTAATTTGCTGATGTGTAGTCAAACGCGTTGGAAGATTAAGATTTTTGTTAAATTTAGGCGTGGAAATTTCCTAGAAAATAAATAGTTCCGATAAACTTAAATCAAACGCTTTTGCAAAAATTTCAATATTTACTAAAGCGGGGTTGCGCTCGCCACGCTCCACCATGCCGATATAGTTATGGTGAAAGCCTGTTATCTCTGCTAACTGTTCTTGGGTCAGTCCGTGTTCTTTACGTAGCTGGCGAATGCGTTGACCAAACTGGATTAAAATTAATTGTTTCATTTGACTTATTTTCCATTTTTGTGTACTATTTAACACACACAATAAGTGTTATTTTTAAGGAGTTGAGAGATGGGTAAAAGTTTAGTTGTCAGACAAGCAAATTCGGTGGTAAAATCCTCTGTCCAACAAACAACAGATTTGCAAGACTTTTTTATATATGATGAGAATTTCTTGTTCCTAAGCGATCTAACAGAGCATTTGCGTCAAGTGAGCCAACATCCCATGCTACAGGATAAAGAATTGTTTATTCCTGATGGCTGTGAGCGTTTTGGATTGCTTGAAGGGCATTACAAATTGTCTGGATTTTTACACTTTATTGCGGATATGATAGAGCCTTAAATTATGCTATATTTTCAATCGCCTGATCAAAATTTTTTACTGTATCAGGGTGATTGCCTGTATATTTTGCCAAGTCTAACCCATGGATCTGTTAATATGATTTTTGCCGATCCACCTTATTTTTTATCCAATAATGGTTTAACGGTCAAAAATGGAATTATTCAATCTGTAAATAAAGGTGATTGGGATAGTTCATTATCTGTTGATGATATTGATAAGTTTACTTATGATTGGCTATTGATGGTGCGTGAAGTACTAGCGGATAATGGCACCATTTGGATAAGTGGGACACATCATAATATTTTTACTTTGGGAAAAACACTTGAGCAATTGGGCTTTAAAATATTAAATATGATTACATGGGAAAAGCCCAATCCACCACCTAATTTTTCTTGTCGCTATTTTACATATTCTACCGAATGGATTATTTGGGCAAGAAAATACCCTAAAATTCCCCATTATTTTGATTATCAACTGATGAAAAGATTAAATTCTGATAAGCAAATGAAAGATGTATGGCGATTGCCTGCTGTTCAATCATGGGAAAAACAACAAGGTAAGCACCCTACCCAAAAACCACTAGGCTTGTTATCTAGAATTATTTTGGCATCAACACAAAAAGATGATTTAATCCTAGATCCTTTTGCAGGGTCGGCAACAACAGGCATTTCAGCATACCTATTAGACAGAAAATTTATCGGCATTGAGCAAGAACAGCAATATTTAAACTTGGCAAAAAACCGCTTTCTTGCCATAGATGATGAACATAAAATAATCATGAAACAAAAAATCCGTGAGCAAATTAGTTTGATATAATATAAGCTTTACTTTCTAGTCAATACCCATGGCACTCAAAATCACCACCGACTGTATCAATTGCGACATCTGCGAGCCAGAATGTCCCAACGATGCCATCAGCTACGACCAAAAAGGTCAAAAAACCTATGTCATCAATCCCGACCTCTGTACCGAGTGCGTGGGCTTTTATGATGAGCCGACTTGTGATAAGGTCTGCCCGATTGACTGTATCATCAAAAACCCAAAGCGAGTAGAAACCGCCGATGAGCTGATGGATAAGTACAAGCGGATTTGGGGAAAGTAGGCGTATGACTGAGCTTGCTTACTTTAGAAGTTTATTCATGGCTTTTGGTATGCCCATGCCATCACTGTCGGCTCGCCAAGTAAAATCAGCATTAACCATGTCTAGGGCGTGATTGATTTTATCATAAAAAGGATTGTTGATACTGATGATTGCCAGTGACAGATGCCAATGAAAATGGGTAAGCGTGTGCTTGATGGTTTTGTCTGCTTTTAATGTCATATTGGATAAAACATCAAAGATTTGACGTTCAGCAAGGCTGAGCGGTTTGGTATTTGTTAAGGCTTCGTGTAAATGTATGGCTGCGGTCAAATCAGAGGGTATCTCGCCTAATTTGTCATTAATCATCATCATGGGTAGAACGTAAAGCCCTTCCCAAATGGTGGTGGCATGAGAGCCTTGTTGTTTTAGCCATAGCATCTTGCCATCATGCACTAAGGCAAAGACGAGTGAATGTCGATGTGGCTTGTCTGCCTTTTTGACCTTGACAGGGTAAGCGGTGGGATTGCCGTTTTTAAAAGCGATGCAGTCTGACTGCAAAGGACAGATGGTGCAGTTAGGACGGGTGCGAGTGCAGAGGGTTGCCCCTAAGTCCATCATTGCTTGAGCAAACTTACCACTGTCAATCTTGGGCGTGAGGTTATCTGCCAAGTCCCATAACGTCTTTTGAGTGGAGGATTTGTCGATATCAGCATCGATTCCTGCCCAACGTGTGAGTACACGCTTGACGTTGCCATCACAAATCACCCCACGTCCACGCACGCCCATCGCTACAATGGCACCTGCGGTAGAGCGACCCACACCACGCACCAACTGCCAGTCATCGACCGTTTGAGGAAATTCCCCAAATTTATCAATAAAGTCAGCAACCTGTTTTGCTCCTAGATGTAAGTTTCGGGCTCGAGCATAGTAGCCAAGACCCGCCCATAGTGTTGCCACCTCATCCCACTCGGCATTTGCCAGTGCTTGCACGGTAGGAAATGCCCTCATAAAACGTTCAAAATAACCTAATACGGTCGTCACTTGGGTCTGTTGCAGCATGACTTCGGAGAGCCATACAGCATAGATGTCGGCAGTCTCCTGATGATGGTATTGCCAAGGCAAGTCATGACGACCATGTTTTTCAAACCAATGAAGTAAACGTGGGGCGAAAGTGGCGGTGTTTAAAATGGCGGTATTCATGGGCTTTTCATTAATAAAAAAAGACTGTATGGGGACAAACGATGGGTTTTCCAGACGTTCTCTTTTTGTATAATTTCTGATTCATGTCAAAAAATCAGTTATAATACAGTGTATTTATAAAACCATCATGTCATGCTAAGCCATCATTATTTAGCTTGCATTCGATGTCTCATCGCTGCACTGCTACTGACTCCCAGTACCCCTCATGCCAACAACACAGCGACCGCTTATGGTAATATCGCGACTGCCCATGCTGATAATCAACAAACCAGTGATCAGAATGTCGCTGTTGCCTATGGTGATCAACAGGCAGCAGAGGGCGTGGGAGAGGTGTTTATCGGGCAACAAACAACAACGAATGTCGCCCAAAACTTCGCCAGTTGCTCCAACCATTTTTATGGGCATGCACCGCCTGTTTTGGTTGGTGATAAGGGGCAAAAACTCTCTCGTCAAAATTATGAGCTGTGTTTTCATGGCTTTGCCGTGCTGTACTCTGGCATATCACGCACTCCCATTTATTCCGCTGAGCATTTGACCAAAGACCGCATTCATCAAGCGCGTACACTGGCTCGTAAAGACAGTTTCCATGAAGAGACACGCCTACCCGCTAAGGTGCGATCAACCCTAAATGATTATCGGCAGTCAGGCTACGACAG
>JBHCHC010000218.1:0-14141 GCA_041802645.1 Moraxella sp.
GAATGTGAATGGCGTTGGAACAAAGATGTTGATGAGTTACAACGCCATTTATGGAGTTTGATTAAGTGAGATTTTTAACTTTGATAGTCTAGAGCCTATAAAAAGTACTTGGCGGTTCGTTAGATTTCTTCTAATTGGCGCAGCAGTGCTTCAAGGTCGCCCGCACAAAGTTGTGCTTTGGCTTTGATTTCTTGCTCAGTATAGAGTACAGGTGATGCGCCATGAAAATAAAATGGGTCAATGTAGTGCATTTGGGTATAATAGGCGGTTTGTTCAAGATTTTTACATAGTTCATACACCCGAAAATGAGCGTTGCCATCAGCACGATAGTCTTGCTCTGGTGCTCCGATGGTAATGCTTGGGACAAAATTTTTGCCTTTGAGCTTGTCGCCACCTTGCCCATAGGCAAATCCATAAGTCAGCACGCTGTCAAAATATTGCTTCAAAATCGCAGGCATAGCGTACCAATACAGTGGATACTGAAAGACAATGGTTTTGTGACGCAACAAGACTTGTTGTTCGGCAACCACATCTATGCGATAATCAGGATACAATTTGGTAAGGTCGCGAATTTCAAGGTCTAAATTACTGCGTTCAAGATGTGTGATGACGGCTTTGTTGGCGATAGATTGTTCAAAATTTGGGTGGGCTAAAATAATAAGTGTCATAGCAATACTCACTAAAAAAATGAAACGCCATTGTAAAAATATGACTTAAAACAGTCAATAACTACCCATTTTGATAGGTGTGATAGACATGATGACAAAAGCAGAATGCCTAAGTGATTTTGTAGAATTTGCCAACAAAAGCTACCCTTGCTCGGTGAGTGTGGCGATGAATCTGATTGGGGGAAAATATAAGGCGGTGATTTTGTACCATTTGCAAGATGGCAAAAAACGCTTTGGTGAATTGCACGCTCAAGTACATGGAGTAACAGAAGCGATATTAAGCCGAGGGCTCAAACAACTAGAAAAAAGTGGCTTGATTACAAGGCAAGTCTTTGGCACTAAGCCACCACTTAAAGTAGAGTACACCTTGACCGACTTTGGCAAAAGTTGTTTGCCGGTGATTGAAGCCATTACTGCATGGGGCAATCAGATTATTGCAAAAGAAGACTAACATACCCTTGCAATGCTCTCTAATTAGTCCAAAAAGAGCTGTCATGGCACGCCTAACCGTCAATGCCCCAGAAATCGCCCCCGAAAAAGCCAAAGAACACATGTAAATGGTACAAAAAACGATGGCTTTATCACAAGTCTGATTGGCACTTTGGCAAATTTACCCCAAGCACTTGAAATACATCAGAAGTCAGCAAAATCAACCGCACCCGCCTAAGTCTTAAGGAAATTGAAGTGGTACAGATCACTACCACATCGTACACGAGCAAAACACCCTAAATGTGGTGCTAGGCGTGGCACTTTCAACCTTGTATGACCAATCAATAACATCACCCAAAACAATATCAACTCACAACCCAAGCACATGCACCTTAATTTGGGCAATCCATGAGTGATGGTTGATGATGATTCATGCAGCAAAACACCTTGGATGATGCCAAGGTGTTTTGCTTGATATACTAAGTGGCGATGAAAATCAACTGATGGTTAATATCCCACCGCCAAGCCATCGCTTCTTGGGTCAGTTGCAGCAGAAATCACACCATTTTTACGATTGATATGAATCGCTCCAGCATGACCCATGGTATCGGTATAATCATCCAAAACTTCTACAGGCTGTCCACGATTGGATAAGGTTTTTACCACATCATCCTTGATACGCCCTTCTAGTTTTAAAGAATTGGATTCTGCACCCCAGGTACGACCATACAACCAGCGAGGAGCGGCGACCGCATCTTGTACACTCAGTCCATAGTCAATAACACGAGTAGCGATTGCAGCTTGTGTTTGGGGTTGACCCTCTCCACCCATCGTGCCATAGATTAATACGGGGTTTTTTGTTTGGTCTAAAATCATGGCAGCGTTCAAAGTGTGAAAGGTGCGTTTTTTTGGCTCAAGATGATTGACGTGGTTAGGATCTAGCGAAAAGAAGCTGCCACGGTTTTGTAATAGCACACCTGTATTTTTGGCAACAATACCAGAACCAAAATCATGATAAATGCTTTGAATTAATGAAACGGCATTACCATCTTTATCAATCACCCCAAGCCAAATTGTATCGCCTTTGGGTTCAAGTGGTGGATTTTTGCCAGCAGCACGAGTCATATTGATACGAGATGCCTGAGCTTTACCATGACTACCAGACAAAAGACGATCTGTAGGCACAGGTGAAAAATCAGGATCAGTCAAATAAGTGTCACGATCAATAAAAGCCTCTTTGGTCGCCTCAACCATCAAATGATAGTAATCTGCCGACCCCTCCTCCACCTTTGATAGGTCAAAATTATTCAAGATATTCAAAATTGCCAGGGATGCCATGCCTTGTGTGTTTGGTGGTAAATTATAAGCAGTATAACCTCTATAAGGCACAGACAAGGGTGTAACCCAATCGGCACGGTGATTGGCAAAGTCGTTCAAAGTCAGAACGCCGCCATTTGCTTGCAAGTCAGCAACGATATTTTTGGCGATACTGCCAGTATAAAACGCCGAAGCACCTTCTTTGGCAATGGTGTTCAGCGTGCGTGCCAAATCAGGCTGACGATGAATATCACCGACTTGATAAGGGCTGCCATCAGGCTTTAAATACACACGGCGAAACTCATCAAAACGCTGTAAGTTACGAGCGACCTGATCCTTGGTATCGGTATTAATCTCTTGCCAACGAGCAACAGATGGCGTTACCACATAGCCATTTTGTGCATAGCCGATTGCCTTATCAAATAGCTGATTCCATGCCAAGCCTTTGTTGTTAAAATGACTTTGGGCAAAAGTATGTGCAGCATCCCAGCCAGAAACGATGCCAGGGACAGTGTTGGCAGCCAAATATCCCCTGCTAGGAATCTTGTCATAACCTTGAGATTTATAAAAATCGATACTTACTTTCTCTCCCGAACGTCCGCTGGCATTAAGTGCATGAATCTGTTTGCTTTTAGCATCATAAATTAACCAAAAATTATCGCCACCAATGGTGTTCATCTGTGGATAAACAACAGCCAAAGTAGAAGCTGCGGCAATAGCAGCATCAACTGCGTTACCGCCCTTTTGTAAAACTTCAAGCCCTGCCTGTGTTGCCAAATGATTTGGCGTGGTAATGGCAGCGTTATTGACCATCGGGTTTTTGCAAGCAGATTCGGTTGCACAATATTTGCCCGTCGGTGTCTCCGCCCATGCATGAGAAACCGATAGACTCGCAGCAATAATACTTACAGCAAATATTGATGAATTTTTTTTCATGAATATTCTCCAATTGACTGAGCTGATTTAGACTGATAATCATACTAGTCTTGTTAATCTTAGTTTATTCATAAGTTAATATTGATATATCATATGATTTTCTTATGAATGACATCATTATAATACATTATTCATATTATTCAATATACTCATTATATAAAATAATATATATAATTTTAATAGTGATTATCATTATAAGATTATAGAATATAATAAATGCATTAAATTCAATAAGTTATTTTTATTTGATGACATCAACGAGCCACTAAGATTTTGAGCCTTGCCATAGACTGCTCCCAATTCTTATATCACTCCCAAAGACTAACAACTCACCAAATAATGCGTCAAATGGAGCCTAAAATTACATCGCTTTAAAAAGATGAGGGTGTTTTTTTGTCAAAACATAGCAGCCAACCAAGAATGCGTTTGTTTTGCCTCCAAAATTTCTCTTATGCCCTCCAATCGTACAGCAGAAAGACTGATTAAATGTCTTGCAACATCAGGGCGTGGGCAGTGTGCTTGTCGTGGTGCATTATTTTGGTGGGATTAAATTGGGGGCGGTCTGAGCCGTGCTTATGGCACTGCCCTCTCTACAGATGGTGGTAGATGAGATGAGTTTGATGCCTTTTGTCCTCAAAAGCATACTGACAGTAACAACGTCTTTTGCCGATGAAGCACAGGTTCACTACCTTATAGGGCAAGAGGAGGTAGCTTTGTGTCCGTGAACCATGCTGACATGTCATCGTGAGCGTACAGATAGATGATGAAAAAATACAGTGGTTTAAAGATGGTTTGGGGCTTTTGGGAAATGGTATGATGATTAAAAACGATAAAACCCTAACCTAAGTTAGGGTTTACCGTATGAGGTCTTACAGTCCATAAATTGTCCATTTTCCATTTATCAGCGTTCATCCTTGGTGGCTTATCCGTTTGCCGACTTCCTTGCTGATGTGCGTATTATGACAAAATACAAGTCATAAGAAAATACGCAAAAATCGTCAAATCATGTAAGCATTTGCTTACAAAACATCATGAACGACCAACCCTTTGGCTGTGTGGCCATATTAGGTTCGGTATTTTGTCAAAAATCCCAATCATTTACCAAAATGTTACCAATTTTTCATGGCAGTCGTGCTATGATATTACCATCAATTTGTTTAAAATCATCAAAAACAGTTACATTTTCTTGTGTAATATTGTAAACTAAGACAGTTTAAGATAAACAACAAATTATTAGGGGTAACACATGACCGAAGACAATGCCAACATTAGCCCAAATGCCAGTCATCGCATCTTAGTTGTTGATGATGATGCAAGACTGCGTGCCTTGTTACAGCGATTTTTAGAAGATGATGGCTTTACTGTGCGTGCCTGTCATGATGGCAAGCAGATGGATAAACTCATGCAACGTGAAATGTTCTCACTCATCGTGCTTGACTTGATGCTTCCTGACGAAGATGGCATCGCCATCTGCAAACGCTTGCGTGAGAGTAATGCTGACATCCCCATCATCATGCTCACCGCCAAGGGTTCAGACACCGACCGCATCGCAGGGTTGGAAGCTGGGGCAGATGACTATCTACCCAAGCCCTTCAATCCAAAAGAGTTACTTGCTCGGATTAAAGCAGTACTTCGCCGTCACAATAGAGAGCTACCAGGTGCTCCCTCACAGCAGATGGAGGTGGTAGAATTTGGCTCGTGGACACTGGATTTATCCACACGCACCTTGAAAAAAGATGGTAATGTTGTCACTTTAACCACAGGTGAGTTTAGTGTATTAAAAGCATTGGTTCAACACCCTCGCGAGCCACTGACTCGTGATAAACTCATGAACTTAGCCCGTGGACGTGAATGGGGAGCCATGGAGCGTTCCATTGATGTACAGGTGTCTCGCCTAAGACGACTCATTGAGGATAATCCCTCTCAGGCTCGCTATATCCAAACGGTATGGGGCGTGGGTTATGTTTTTGTGCCTGATGGGACAGAGAGCTGATTTTTGCTTTAAAAGTGTTATAATATTACAATAAAAATGGGATGAATCGCATCCCATTTTTATTGGTTTGTATTTTTAAAACGTTATTGGACACACTATGACCACACTCACGCCCATCTGTGATACGCCCACTCACTTAATTACTGGTTTTTTGGGCTCGGGAAAAACAACACTGATTAATGCCTTACTTGCTCACAAAGCACTTCATCATGCTCATGAAACATGGGGTTTGCTGATGAATGAATTTGGCAAAATCGGCATTGACGGCACTTGGCTATCTCAGGATAACCTATCTGTACGTGAAGTTAGTGGAGGGTGCATCTGCTGTAACGCTCAGCTCCCCATGCAAATCGGACTGTCACGCCTACTCGCCACTGAACCTGCTCGCCTTATCATTGAGCCCACAGGACTCGCCCATGCCGAAACACTGCTCGGCGAACTCACCCAAAGTCATTGGCAAAGTAGCCTGTCATTACGTCAAGTCATCTGCACTCTAAACAGCAAACAGTGGCAAGATGACAAATACCGCCAACATGTTAACTATCAAGCACACATCAAATACGCCGATGTGGTGGTCATCAGTCAAACAAAAGTTCTACCACGCCCCCAAGACATCATCACTTGGGTAGCCCACATTAACCCCACAGTAGAGATTATTTTATTTGAAGGCATTAATCAACATTGGCAAGAATTATTAGAAAGACATCATGCCTACCACCGCCACCATACCAAACAAATCGCACCGCTGTCTTTTACCAAGCCCGCTCTCGGACGTCATTCATCATTAACATCCTTCGCCCATCGCCCTTATTCGGATGATGACGTGGTCGACTTAAGTCTACCCTATCGCTATCATGACACTTTAGGTGACTTTATCATTGGGGGCTGGGTGATGCAAAACGAGTGGGTCTTTGATGAGTTCGCTTTACAAAAATGGCTATTAAACCTACCTCATTATGATCGCATCAAAGGTGTGATACATGTCACGTCGGGGTTTATCAGTATTAATATCACACCCTTTGATATCACCATTCGCCCCTTTGATGGTCACAGTCAAAATAAATTAGAAATGATATTTAATAAAGAGAGTTTTATGGGCGATTGGAGAGTGTGGGATAGAGAGCTCATGGACCTTATCATCAGACCGACCGAGTAATGCCCTAAACATAAAATCACCCCAAAGACCAATCAACTTTGGGGCGTCTTTTACGATGGATGGGGTCAAAACGAGGTGGCACAAAGGCAAGCGAATCTGTATCGGCTACCAATTTAACATCAGCCCTTTTTACCAATCACTTTACGCACTTTATCTCTAGCACGGTCTTGCTTTAGTCGAGACAGATAGTCTACAAAGACAATGCCTTTTAGATGGTCAAGCTCATGCTGGATACATACCGCCAAGAGCCCATCTGCTTCCAAACTAAATGGCTGACCATCTGCATCCTGCGCCTCAATGCGAACACGGGCAGGACGACTGACGTCATCATACACCTCAGGAATGGACAAACAACCCTCTTTATAAGAGACAAGCTCCTCGGTGAGCGGCGTCACCTTAGGATTAATGTAGACCTTAGGCTGTGGCTCTTCGCCCTCTTTGGCAAGATCCATGACCACCACTTGCACATGTCTGTCTACCTGTGTTGCCGCCAAACCAATGCCTTTGGCGTCATACATGGTCTCAAACATGTCAGTGATTAAGGTCTTAATCTCATCGGTAACCTCACCAACTTCACTTGCTATGGTGCGTAGACGTGGATCAGGATAATGTAAAATGGGTAACAGTGCCATAATGTCTCTTGTCGTTGGTTTTGGGGTATTATATCGGAAAATTGGGTTTTGGTAAATTGTATTTGGCGATTGTCATGAAGAGAGTTTTATCAGTTTAATTCAAATATTGCCAATCAACCAGATACATCCGAGTCGGTCAGTATCACAATCAACTTTAATAATCATCCCCTGCACCATCATATCAAAAGCCATTCATATGAACAGTTATTTTGATAAAAATTCCGTGGTGATTGGTTGCAAATATTTGCCATCAATGGTTAGGCATTTGGCGGATTTTTCTTTGTTGTCATCTTTGTTGTCAAAAAAATCTACCGACACAGGACAAAACACTTTGGTATTACCTAGATTCCACGCCATATAGCCGTATAGGGCATTGGTTCTTTGGTTTAGTGTATCTTTTTCATTAAGCAGAACCTGATTATCATCATCGCATTTTTCTTTATATTGCCTTCCCAATGAAAATTCACAACTTTTAGCATTAAATAACACCTTTCTTTGCTTAATGTCATCCTGAGCTATGCCATTGATGGTGTCAGAAGTGGTATTACCGTTATGAATAAGATACCATGATGAGTTTTGGGGTTTTTCTATAAATCTTGTTTTATATAATGATAGTTCGTAATTACTAAAAAATGATATAAGTATTACATAAAAAAATACAGGTAAAATGTTTGCAATTATTGCATATTTACTATGTTTTTTATCTTTAAAATAATCAGAGAATGTAATATGAGAAAGATATGATGAGAAACCAAAAATAAAAATACTAACCACATAAAATCCCAAACCGTAATATAAATTATTTACCAAGCTAATAGTTGGTGGTAATAAAATTGTAAAATGAAGTAAAAATGGAAGCGTTTGAATCAAAGAAAAGAAAATCAAATCAAAATAAATAGTTATTTGAACTCCATCCTTTCTAATTTTTATAAATTTATAATTATAGATAAGAAATATAAGAAATATAGTAAAAATAATAATATAAATTATATATTTTATATTAAGAAATACATTAGTAAAAAATAAGACATTAAATATCAAAGCAGAATAAAAAAATCCATAATGTACGAATTTTGATAAAGATAATATATCTATTTCTATGCTCTTTTCATAAAAGAATATATTTTCTATCATTTTATAAATAATTAACACAGGTATTATTATAAAAAACAATAACATTGGTAATAAAGGTATAATAATTAATAAAATTGTCAATATAAAAGAAATAGGTATTACCAATAAATATTTTATAAAATTAAGCCATTTTGGATTTACGCTAATTATGGGTTTTGATTGACGGTTATTTTTGTTATATTTTTTCTCATCTTTTCCTAGATTGTTTATTGATAATAAGAAGGTATGAGAAAAAAACGGAAAATAAAATACTGTACCAATTAACAAAACAAATAAAAAATATGTCACCAAAGCTGACATTGATGCATAAGAGAGTCCAACAACTTCTGGGAATAAAAATAAATGATTTATCTTTTGTAAATATGCATAGATATTTATTCCACCTACCACAATAGCAATTACAGTAATCACGCCAATAATTTTGGAAAACAACTCTAAATGTTCAAGCTTTCCCTTCTTGGTATTATCAACAATCTTTCCTGATTGCCATTGATATTTAATCTCATATTTTGATTTATTATTCTTCATTTTAATCCCTGTATTTGTTTATTTGGCAAAAATTAAACAGCGATTAACTTTCATTAATCACTGTTTTGTTTTTAAGTAGTGAGATTGATCTAGCCACCGATTTTCTTATACTTCATTCTCTTTGGCGTGGCTTCTGCTCCGAGCCTTTCTTTACGCCATTTTTCGTATTCGGTATAGTTACCGTCAAAAAATTCTGGCGTTTCATTTTCAAAGGATAGGATATGCGTACAAATACGGTCAAGGAACCAGCGGTCATGCGATACCACCATCACTGTGCCGGGGAACACTTCTACCGCATCTTCCAAGGCACGCAAAGTCTCCACGTCCAAATCGTTTGATGGTTCGTCAAGTAAGATGACATTCGCCCCTTGTTTTAGGGTTTTGGCAAGTTGCAAACGGTTACGCTCACCCCCTGACAGACTGCCCACCCGTTTTTGTTGGTCTTGACCTTTAAAATTAAAGCGACCAATATAAGCACGGCTTGGCGTGGTGTACTCGCCCACGGTAATCATATCAAGCCCATCGGATACTTCTTCCCACACGGTCTTATTGTCATCAAGTTCATCACGCACCTGACCGACATAGGCGACTTTCACGCTCTCTCCCACTTCTACCGTGCCTGTATCTGGCTTGTCTTTGCCAGCAATCATGTTAAACAGCGTGGTTTTACCTGCCCCATTTGGACCGACAATGCCAACAATCGCCATTGGTGGCACGGTAAACGATAAGTTTTCATAAAGCAATCTATCGCCAAACGATTTAGAAATGTTACTGACTTCAATCACTTTATTACCCAGTCTTGGTCCTGGTGGAATATAGATTTCTGCCGTTTCGTTACGTTGTTGGAATTCACGAGAGTTCATCTCTTCAAAACGCTCTAGACGAGATTTGGACTTGGCTTGCTGACCTTTTTGGTTTTTACGCACCCATTCCAATTCTTGTTTTAAGGCTTTGGCAAAGGCTTCTTCTTGTTTTTGTTCTTGTTCTAGGCGTTTATTTTTTTGCTCTAGCCATTCGGTGTAGTTGCCTTTATAAGGATAGCCATAGCCACGGTCAAGCTCCAAAATCCATTCGGCGACATTGTCAAGGAAATAACGGTCGTGGGTGATGGCAACAATGGTGCCTGAATAGTCTTTTAAGAAACGCTCAAGCCATGCCACACTCTCTGCGTCCAGATGCTTGGTCGGTTCGTCAAGCAATAGCATATCAGGTTTGGATAATAGCAGTCGGCATAGAGCGACACGGCGTTTTTCACCGCCTGATAATTTAGACACATCAGCGTCCCACGGTGGCAAACGCAAGGCATCGGCGGCTTTTTCAAGCTGGGTATTTAGGTTATGAGCGTCCCATGCTTGAATGATGTCTTCCATCTTGCCTTGTTCGGCTGCCAATTTGTCAAAGTCAGCGTCAGGTTCGGCATATTCCGCATAAATTTGATTTAAACGTTCTAATGCGTCCAAAGCTTCACGCACGCCATCTTCTACGTTGCCTCGTACGTCTTTGGTGGGGTCTAGTTGGGGCTCTTGGGGAAGATAGCCAATTTTGATGCCTGTTTGGGCACGAGCTTCACCATTAAAATCTTTGTCCACGCCTGCCATAATGCGTAGTAAGGTGGATTTACCTGCACCATTTAAGCCAAGTACGCCGATTTTTGCACCAGGGAAAAAAGACAGACTGATGTCTTTTAAAATCTCACGTTTTGGGGGAACAATTTTTGACACCTTGTTCATGGTGTAAATATATTGAGCCATATATGTCCTATGTGATAAAGAAAAATAAGTAAAGAGCAAAATTTAACCTAACATTATCGCATGGTTTGGGATATGGGGCAAGGTGTCGAAGTAACTTGATGCTATAAATGCTCTGGGCGTGTTTCAAACTTCATGAATCAGCAACATCACATCATCCCCCAAATCCTTTGATTAATGCTCGCATTCCAAGCAACAACAAAATCAGCAAGACAATTTTTTTAAACATTGCTTGGGAGATTTTATCTCTAAAATAAAACCCCAAATACAAAAATACCACCGAAACCACACTTGCTGCCCCAATCAGCAGCCAGTCATTTTTTGGTAGAGCGGTTAAAGACTGCCACAAGACAATGAGCTGAGCGATTTTACCGACCACATAGCATAGATTACTTGCCTTAATGAGTTCCATTTTTGGGTCATCACAACACTCGGTGGCAGAGAGTAGATACATGACAAGCAAGGGAGACATGGCATTGGTCGCACCTCCTAGAACACCTGCCACTGTGCCACTGATGATAAGGCTTGGCGTGGTGTTGGGCAGTTTAAAGTTTCTGCCGACCGTCATTGCCACAAACTGCATGACAACATAGCCCACAATGAGCAAACCCAAGACAATAAGCAAATGATGGCTAGCGATGATAAAAACAAGTTTTGTGCCAACATAACTACCAACGAAGCTGGTCAACACCAATAACCAGTAACGTCTAAAATAATAACCAATCCGACCACCATCCAAAAAGACGATGAGGTTAATGACAAGACAAGGTATGACCGTCAATACCAAAACATGGGACATGGGATAAACACTGGCAAGAGTGGTGGTTGCAATCAGTGTCACACCGATGCCTGTCAGTCCATGAAAAATACTGGCGATGATAAAGGTCAATAAAATCATGCCAAACGTGATGTCCATAGCCGCCCCAAACCACTTTTGTTAAATATCAGCAATATAGCACATTTTAGACTGGGCGTGAAGTTGGCTACAATGAGCATTAAGTCTCACAAAATCTCTAAAACTTGTTATAATAGCGGATTTATCACCATCATAAAGTAGGACATCATGGATATCCAGACCATCAATCACACCGCCATCTACCAAAAACTTGCCAAAGACCATGCCGTATCTCCCGCCCAAGTCCAAGCCTTTGCTGACTTACTTGATGAAGGAGCGAGCGTACCCTTCATCGCTCGTTATAGAAAGGACAAGACGGGCGGATTGGATGATGAGGTACTAAGAACTCTTGAAAAAGCCTTAGGGCATGAGCGAGATTTAGAAGTGCGTCGCCTAAAAGTACTTGACCTACTCACCAATCAAAATGCCTTGAGCGACGAGCTTGCGCTACGCATCAAAAACGCCAACAGCAAAATAGAGCTTGATGCCATTTATGAACCCTATCGCCCAAAACGCCGTACCTTATCAGCCAAAGCGATTTTGGCAGGTCTACAGCCCATCGCTGAGCAGATTTTAAATGGTGAAAACCTAGATGCCGCTCTTGGTGGTTATACGCCCGTGACCACAGTAACAGATGACTCAGGTGAGAGTTTTGAGGTAGATTATGGCACACGAGACCTACAACTTGCAGGAATTGCCGCGATTATTCTTGATAAATGGGCATTAAATTTAGATTTGTTTGACAAAGTAAGAGTGGGATTTAATGCCACCGCCAGTATTCACGCCGAACTTGTTGGTGAAGAGAAACGAGAGGTAGGAGAGAAGTTCAAAGACTATTTTGACCATACAGAGACCTTCGCCAAACTCTCCAACCATCGCCTACTTGCCATGCTTCGTGGAAGGCAAGCGAATGTGCTTGTATTGTCTGTACTTGGTGAGGATGAGCCTTTTATTCATCAGATTAAAAAAACCTTTGACGTCTTTGAGGTGGATGAGCGTGGAGAATTTTTGGCAGATACTGCAGAGCGTCTGTGGACTGCCAAATGGCGACCGCAAATAGAACATCGCCTACTTACCGAGAGACGACTAGATGCCGAAACACACGCCATTGGTGTGTTTGCCCAAAATCTAAAACACCTACTCATGACCGCTCCTGCAGGTCGTAAAGTGATTTTAGGTGTCGACCCCGGCATTCGCCATGGCGTCAAAATGGCGGTTATTGATGGTACAGGTGACGTGGTAGCAACCGATACGGTTTATCCCTTTACCGACCCCACAACCGATAAAGCAAAATCCATCATCAAAAACCTAATTCAAGTACATGGCGTAGAGCTTGTTGCCATTGGTAACGGTACAGCCAGCCGAGAGTCAGACGAACTCATAAAAGCGGTCATCAGCGAAAATCAACTGTCTGCCAAGACTGTGGTGGTCAGTGAAGCAGGTGCCTCTGTCTATTCGGCGAGTGAGATTGCCAGCAGTGAGCTGCCCGAGCTTGATGTATCTGTGCGTGGAGCGGTGTCGATTGCCAGACGACTGCAAGACCCCTTATCTGAGCTTGTAAAAGTTGAGCCAAAAGCCATCGGTGTTGGTCAATATCAACACGACGTCAATCAAGCCGAACTAGAATCCAGCCTCGACAAAGTTACCGAAGACTGCGTGAATGCCGTAGGCGTAGATGTTAATACGGCAAGCCCTGCGATATTGTCTCACATTGCAGGACTAAATAAAAATGTCGCTCAACAGATTGTCAACCATCGCCGTGCTAATGGTGCTTTTAAAAATCGCGAGGAGCTCAAAGCTGTGCCACGTTTGGGCACTAAGACTTTTGAGCAGTCGGCAGGGTTTTTACGCATCAAAGATGGTGATGAACCGCTAGATGCGACGGGCGTGCACCCAGAAAGTTATGGCTTGGTATATGAGATTTTACGTAAAGCCAATAAGTCTCTCTCTGACGTGCTTGGCAATGAAATGCTTGCCAAGTCACTCAATGATGGCAGCGATGATTTTAGTCAGCTTGCCACGGTACTCACAGAGCTTGCCAAGCCTGCTCATGACCCTCGAGGTGAATTTAAGACCGCTAAATTTCGTGATGACGTGAGCGACATCAAAGATTTGGCTGTTGGTATGGAACTTGAAGGCGTGGTCACAAACGTCACCGCTTTTGGCTGTTTTGTCGATGTTGGCGTACACCAAGATGGACTGGTGCACATCTCTGAGCTGTCTGATGGTTTTGTGGCAGACCCAAGTGATGTGGTCAAACCTCAAGACATCGTCAAGGTGCGTGTCATTTCAGTAGACGAACCCAGACGCAGAATTGGACTGTCTATGAAATCCACCGATAAAATCTCCGCCACAAAAGGTAAAGCAAATAAATTTGCAAAATCTGACAAAAAAGACAAAACTGCTGCCAATAAAGACGCTTTTAACCAATCCAAACGTAATGACAAAAAAGCAAAACCTACCAAACATGAAACGGCTAAGGTGGGCAGTTTGGGAGCACTGTTACAACAAGCAGGTTTAAAATAATCAACCAGCTTGTTTGACACAACCCCATCAGCAGAACCAAAAACAAAACCACAAATAGGGGGTATTTGTGGTTTTTGTTAGGTGGGCTTACTACTTGCCATAGTCCATCAGTTGATTCCATCATGCAGCTTTCTTCCTTGTGGCATTCCTAAGGTAACATGAGTTGTGAAGTGATTAAC
>JBHCHC010000219.1:0-3352 GCA_041802645.1 Moraxella sp.
CTGCGTAATGTCGCCATTCCCATCATCGCCTATCATTCAGTACAACTCATTTATCTGATTGAAGGGGTGGTGATTGTAGAGTCGTTATTTGCCTGGCCAGGTAGTGGGCATGCCTTAGTACACGCCATCATCGCTCGTGACGTTCCGTTGATTCAAGGCACAGCACTGGTCATGGGCGTGCTTTTTGTGCTATTAAACCTGTGTGTAGACATGCTAAGTGCCATCATTGACCCACGCATTGATTCACAAACACACAAAACTGGGAGGTTATGATGTTTAAGCGATGTATAAAGTTATCACTGTCGCAGCGGATTGGCGTGATGATTCTGCTAGGGCTTATTAGTTTTGGCGTGTTGCAACCATGGTTTTATCCTGTAGATGGTGCTGCTCAAGATTTAACTGCCATCTTAGACATGCCCAGTCGTCAGCATTGGTTGGGCACCGATCATTTTGGGCGAGACATGATGGCACGATTGGCAGCAGCGATTCGTTTGTCGCTGGGCATGGTGGTGGTGAGCGTCGGTTTCGCTTTTTTTACGGGTCTATTGACTGGCATTATGGCAAGTCTAGGCACTGCCTATGATAGAATATTGAGCTTTGTTTGCGATGTGGTTATGGCACTGCCAGGGCTACTGTTTGTGCTGTTGTTCGCTGCTATTGCCCCCAACTCTTTTTGGGCGTTATACTTGGGTATTGCGTTGGTGCTTTGGGTTGAGTTTTTTAAAATGTCGCGAGCGATTGCCAAAACCTTAGCCACAAGCCCCCAATTGCAATCATCAAAGCTCATGAACATGGGCTTTGGTTATGCCATCAAACGCCACTACCTACCCACATTACTGCCCATGCTACTGCCTTTGGCAGCTTATGGTGCGGGCAATGCCATTTTGGCATTGGCGACACTTGGTTTTATCAATGTAGGACTCAGACCGCCAACCGCTGAACTAGGACTCATGATGACAGAGTTATTTGCCCATTATTATCAAGCACCATTCATCTTTATGCAGCCGATTGTGGTGACGCTATTACTGGTGCTAAGTTTTCATCTGATTTCAGGAAATAAGCAGTCATGATACAGGCTCGACAAACAGACCCATCAGTCAATACACCTGTGATGTGTGTCGATAGACTATCGGTGCATACACAAGATGGCACAACGCTCGTTGAACCAATCAGCTTGACCCTAAATGATGGTCAAGCACTGATTATTCTGGGAGAAACAGGCTCAGGTAAAAGCCTGCTTGCCCAAGCAATCATGGGCGCTCTGCCAAACACGCTTAGCATCCAAGGGCAAATTTATTATCACAACAAAGCATTAACGCCTGCACAAGCCGCCACACTCTGGGGTCACACACTCGCCATGCTCGCCCAAGAGCCTGTACTCAGCCTTGACCCAACGATGACCGTTTTTGAGCAGGTACATGAAGGGTTTTATTATGTGGCAAAGTTGGACAAAGCACGTGCCAAAACCCTTGCTAACGACAGCCTAGCACGGCTTGGACTTACTGAGTTTAAACAACACTATCCACATCAACTCTCAGGGGGCATGGCACAACGAAGTGCTTTTGCCTCTGCCAGTGCTGGTGGTGCTAGCATCATCATCGCTGATGAGCCGACCAAAGGGCTTGATGACCGCAATCGTCAAGTGGTGGTTGATTTGTTAAAAGACATCGTAAGCGATGGTGGCGTGCTGCTTGTCATTACTCACGACATTGAGGTCGCCAAGAGCTTAGCAACCACCGACAATGCTAAGCTTATGGTGATGAAAAAAGGACAGCTACTCGAACAAGGCAGAGCCGATGAAATTCTTACCAATCCATCATCAGACTACGCCAAAGCACTCATTCAATCCGCCCCCAGTCAGTGGACAAAGTTTAACAAACCCAGACCCTTCATCACTCACGCAAAAGAGCAAAATCTGCCACTGGTTAGCCTAAAAAACATTGCCATCAGTCGTGATGGTCGCCGTTTGTTCAGCCATCTAAATTTAGACATCTTACATGGCGATATTGTTGGTATATCAGGGGCGAGTGGCATTGGCAAAAGCTCACTTGGTGATGCATTATGTGGACTCATAGAGCCAAGCGAAGGACAAATCACTTGGCATGCCAAGCCTGCTCATCATCAGCTACTTAAACTCTATCAAGATCCGCCATCGGCATTTGTGACGCATGTCAGCTTGCAGACCCTGCTAGACGACGTCATTACACGCCACCACTTAAATCACAATAAAGTACCAGAGCTGCTTGACGCTTTGCAATTGTCGCCCAAACTCCTTGAGCGCCGTGCAGATGGTGTCTCAGGCGGTGAGTTACAACGTTTTGCCATTTTGCGGGCATTATTGCTTGAACCTGTACTGCTGTTCGCTGATGAATGCACATCACGGCTTGACCCCATCACCCAAGAGCGGACGATGGATTTATTGGTTGAACAATGCCAAAAAAACCACTGCGCCTTGGTCATGGTCAGCCATGATACACAGTTGACGCATCATTATAGTCGTGTGGTCGTGGATTTAACTGATTATCAGACAGCACATCAAGTAGGCACACCAATTTAATGGCGGTAAATCAATGGGTGATTTGGGGATGTAAGGCGGTCATTCGCCCCTTTGAGTGTTGATTTTAGGCATGGTTTTATTGAAGCGCAATGGCTTATCAGGCGTTTTTAATAAGACAGCGTGCTGTACAAACTTGGTTAAGTAAAATACTGCCTGCCAATAGGCTTAATTTAACCTTAGCCAACTTAGCAGTAGGTTAAGCTGGCATCTACGCCTAGACTGATAAGTGCTGACCGTGATTTTTCAAGCCAAATTCATTGCTCAAATGCCATAATCATGATATAATACCAATCCAAATTATCCATTTGAGCGTGATACTCTCATTCTTATTTTTAACCCCACTGAACCATCCTTCATGAAAAACATCACTTTTTATACCAATCCTCATTCTCGCGGTAAAAGCATCCGCTGGCTACTTGAAGAGTGTGGTGCAGACTACCAGACCATCGCTGTACCCTATGGCAACGACGGAACAAAATCGGCTGAGTTTCTTGCCATCAATCCCATGGGCAAATTGCCCGCCATCCGATATGGCGACACCGTCATCACCGAAACGGCAGCGCTTATCCTATTTTTGGCAGATGCCTTCCCTGACAAACACCTAATTCCCGCCATTAGCACAGAAGCACGCGGCGAATTTTATCGCTGGATTATCTTTGCCATCCATCTTGAATACGCCCTTATGGACAAATGGCACAACACCCTAGAAACCCCAGAACACAAGCGTAGCATCGGTTATGGTAGTTTTGATGACGCTGTGGCAAACTTGACTGACTTTTTGCGTGGTAAAGAATA
>JBHCHC010000220.1:0-6925 GCA_041802645.1 Moraxella sp.
AGGGCATCAAAGACCACTCCTTAACACCTTCTTCTGCCCAGACCACCCATCAAGCCATGATGGCATCAGACAACTCAACCACTGAAGTGACTGTTGCCACCATGTCAAACCAAGCCACGTCTTCTCATCAAATTGAGCCATCACCGACATCTGCATTTGATGAGTTGGCTTTTGGTGGGGCGGGTTCTGATGAGAAAGGATTTGGTTTGCCTGATGGTCAATTGACACAAGCAGAAGCACAGATGCAGAATGCGAAGAGCATGACCACAGCAAATGAAGCCACGCCAAACACCATCAATGATGGCGACGACGGCATCAAACACGAGGCTTTGCTGAGTCAAAAGGACCCCTTTGGCATTAATGAAAATCCTATATTGGCGGTGTTACTGCTGTTCTTGGCGGGATTGCTTTTGTCTTTTACGCCATGTGTCTACCCCATGATACCCATAGTTGCCAACATTGTAGCTCATAACAAATCACATTCTGCTCTAAGAGGATTTGCTTTATCGAGCAGTTATGGAGTTGGTGTGGCGAGTGCCTACGGGGTGCTTGGTGGGCTCATTGCATGGTTTGGACAGGCGGTGGGTGTGCTAGGACTGTTGCAAAATCCTTACGTGCTTGGCGTCTTTGCCATCATTTTTGCCTTGCTTGCCCTATATATGTTTGGTGTGATTAAAGTGACACTGCCAACTGGCGTGCGTCATTTCTTATCCCAAAAGTCTCAAGCTGCTGATAAAAAGTTAGGTAGCGTGAGTGGCAGTTATCTTGTGGGAGCGTTATCGGCTTTGGTGGTATCGCCTTGTGTTTCTGCTCCCATGGCAGGGGCTTTAACGGCAGTGTCAGTCAGTGGCAGTGTGCCATTTGGTTTTATCGCTTTGTTTTCGCTTGGGCTGGGTTTATCGATACCTCTCATGTTTATTGGTTTGGCACAAGGTAAATTTATGCCGAAGGCAGGCGAGTGGATGAACCGCGTAAAGGAGTTTTGTGGTTTATTGCTGCTTGCGGTATCTTTGTCGTTATTAGAGCGTTTGCTATCCTCGCCCCTCATGCTTATTATTTGGGCGGTATGGTTTGCGATGACGGCGGCATGGTTGTTTAGAATCAAGAATTTGGCATCACATGCTTTTGCCTTGGTGTCGGTGATTTGGGCGGCATGTCTGTTGGTGGGTGCAGGGGCGGGTGCTACAGACCCTTGGCGACCCTTGACGGTATTTAAGTCATCAAACAATCCTGTAGCTAATACTGATATTAAAATCACCACCTTATCAGAGCTTGACCTCATCTTAACCAGTCGTGATAAAGTACTGGTGGACGTGACTGCTGACTGGTGTGTGGAATGTCGTATCATGGAGCGAACGTTGTTTACCAATCGTCCTGCCGTGCTTGGTGATTATCAAGTGGTGAAACTCGATGTCACCCAAACTAATGAAGACAGTCGTGCAGTGTTGGCTCGTTATGGACTGTTTGGCCCTCCTGCTTTGTTGATTTATAAACAGGGGCAATTACAAACCATGTTACTTGGCGAAACCAAGCGAGCAGATTTTGAGGAGGCTTTGGCGGCATTTTAAGAGGTTTATTTTAGAAGTTGCATTTGGGATTGGATTTTGGAAAAGTGAATTTTTGATAAAAGCTGAGTTTTGCTATTTTTTGTCAATTTAAGAACGACTCAAAAATAATTAAGTGATAAAAACCGTCAATATGTCAAAAATTGTAAGTCGCTGACAAAAATTGTCAGCATCGGACGTGAAAAATAAAGTGGTAAATTTTTGACATTTACAACTTTATTTTGCAAGTGTGTTTGGCTTTTGTTAAAATAGGGCGTGCTGAATATTCCTGATGCACTTAATATGCTACAAATCATTTAAGTTAGTTTTTCTCATGTTGTCTTAAAAATGAACAAAAACATTCTCCCTGAAACGATTACGATTTATCTCGTTTTAGTGACAAACAAAGATGAAATGTTAGCACCTCTAGGTATTTTACTCAAAAATATTTTTGCTTTATAAAACCATTTTTATTTAGGCGGTGTTAGGTCATTTAAGCGTGAGCAGCACCGTCATAAAAGCCCAGTACAATCTTAGCCAACCAAACGCCCATGATGAATTTTTTGTTCAATAAGTGGCGATTACTCAAAAAAAGAGCATTCGCCCAAAAAACAAGCAAATCCTACCCAGATCAATTGAGACAAATGTTTCTCATCAGTGTGCTGGCGTTTAGCTTACTGATGGCGGCGTGCCAAGAAGATGATGCCCGTACCTCACAAGTTTCTAATGACTCTCAGGCTTTGGAAGTCAGTCAGACGACCCATCAATCAACAAATCAAAATAAGCCAAATCCTAACATTCAAGCCAATAACACCTGCCAAAATCAACATATCAGCAAGAGTTTTCAAGCCAAGCGTTCTAATGTTCAAGTGGCAGGCTGCGGTGTGGTTAAGGCGATTTTACCTGATGACAATAAAGGCTCACGTCACCAAAAATTTATCGTGTCGTTAGATGGTGTGGATATGACGGTGCTTATCGCTCATAACATCGACTTAGCACCATACGTCAAAGGGCTAAAAAAGGGTGATAATGTATCTTTCTATGGAGAGTACGAGTACACTGACAAGGGTGGGGTGGTGCATTGGACACATCATGATCCTGCAGGCAGACATCAAGGCGGGTGGATTATGTTTGATGGGCAAAAATTTGAATGACTCAAGTATGCATGAAATATAAATGCATGATTTAAGCAGATGGACGATTAAAATGAACACATGATTGGAATTAATCATTTTATCGGCAATCGTAAGAATTCTTGCAAAATTAAGGTTTATTGGATTTGTTAAAATTTAATTTAAATAAAATTAAGGTTTGCAAACTAAGATTTTTTTTGAATTTCGCAAGAGTTCTATTTTATATCAAAGAGGCTAGGATGAGTAAAATGCTACGTTCCTAACCTACCACAACCAAGCGTGAGATTTTTATGAAATTTTCCCCTAAGCAACTCAGCCTTGCGGTAACATTCGGGTTATTGTCATCAGGTATTATCAGTGGGCAGTCATGGGCAAAAGAGATTGCTTTGCCCATGCCAGAAGTAACTGCGGTAGAGACGACGGCACCTGATATTGCCGACCCTTTGCAGGGCGAACGCCTGTTTTTTGATTGTGCCTCGGTACTAAATGATGGTGAGCGATTGGCGTGTTTTGATAGTATTGCACAGGGTAAGGTGCCAAGCCTTTTACAAGAAAAACGTCCGCTTGACCTAGGACAGACGGTCAGACGCACCATCAAAGGCGATCCTCAAATCGTGCTTGCCGATGTGGATGTGGAGACGGATGCATCTTTGGAAACATCAGACCAAACCGATGCTCAAATAAATCCTGACATTAGTGCCAGTGGCTTTGGTAGGGTGGATAGTAGTAGATACAGCCCACTGAGTCTGGCTTATGACTTGGATAAGAATAGCGGTGGACTGTGGAAGGCTCGTCCTCACAACCCCATGTATGTCTTACCTGTTTTTGTCAATACCAAGCCTAACCGCTCAGTCAGCACGCCTACTCAGGGAACTTGGGACTATACCGAAAACGACATACGGAGCACCGAACTGAAGTTCCAAATGTCCTTTAAATCAAAAGTTGCCGAAGATTTATTTGGTACGAACGCAGATATGTGGTTTGGCTATACTCAGCAGTCGCATTGGCAGGTGTATAATGAGGATAATTCACGCCCATTTAGAGCTCACGACTATCAACCAGAGCTGTTCATCACTCAGCCTGTAGTGGCGGATTTGCCGTTTGGTGGCAAGCTACGCATGCTAGGGGCAGGCGTGGTGCATCACTCTAATGGGGAGGATGATCCGCTATCACGTTCGTGGAACCGTGCTTACGCCATGGCAGGGGCAGAATGGGGTAATTTCACCGTCATGCCACGCCTATGGGCAAGGATTGCCAAAACCAGTGATAGCAGCAGACCTGATGATAACCCTGACATTGTGGATTATTATGGTTATGGTGATGTGCGTTTCTTGTATCAGTTTGATAAAGGCAATAATATCTCAGGTACGCTTCGTTATAACCCTGGCACGAATAAAGGAGCGATTCAACTTGACTACGTCCGTCCTATTGGTCGTGGTGTGAGCGGTTATATTCAGCTATTTCATGGTTATGGTCAGTCCATCATTGATTATAATCACGAATCCACCACGGTTGGTGTGGGCGTGATGTTAAATGACTGGATGGGGCTTTAATCATTGCGAGTATTACTGCCACCATACGTTTTTGCCATATTGACCGCTTATTTACATGAATGTTGTCAATTATGTGGGCAGACGGTGAGTGTTAGACCTAAGTCGGACTTTAGGGGTGTGCTAAATCATGCCCCTTTATTATGTCATCATTGCCATCGACAATGGGTAAGGGAATTGCCTACTTTTGTTATTGGTGCTAATGATAATAATGACAAAAAACAACTCCCTTTGTATGCTGCTTCTTATTATGAAAAACCACTAAGTCAGGTTATGACTGCTTTTAAAGACAAAGGTGAAGTCTCATCACTGATGGTGTTGTATCACTTGCTTAGATTTACTAGACCACCCTTGGGGCTTGATGGCAATCATGCGGTGCTGATACCTACCCCGACCACGAAAGGGCGTTTGCTAGAGCGTGGTTTTAATCCTGTGCTTATCTTGGCAAAGTACTTGTCTTTTTTGTGGCAAATTCCTATTTGGCAAGGTGTTTCCCGAATGGATAATGCCGTGCATCAGCGTGGATTGGGTCGTACTGACCGCTTACAGAATGTCAAACATGACTTTTATTTGACTGACACACTACCCACTCGTCAAGTGATACTCATTGATGATGTGGTCACCACAGGCTCAACTCTAGGGGCGATGGCAGAGGTCATTTGGTCAGAGTATCCTCATACCAAAATTCATGCTGTTTGTGTATTGCATGGTCGAGAAGACATACATTTGCCAATCAAAACAAATATTGGTTAAAAATAACTCAAACCAAACAAAAGTGTGTATTTATTTATCGCAATGACTATTCAAAACCATTAAGCAAGACTTGGTTAGGATAGATGGTGTTGGGCTTGACGGTTATTTTTGTTAAAATAACCAATATTGTTAAGCAGAAATATCAGTATTGTGTAGGTGTTTTTTATGTGCTGTTTGAGTGATTGGCTTTAAAAGTCTGTCAGATGTGGATTTGCTACGACTTTGTGAAAAATACAGAGTTACTGCTTCACACCATCTTAAGTCTGATTAAAGTTTAAGGCATGATTCTTGCAATATTTATTTTACCTAACTTTACAATTTTTTGTTTAATTTGAAGAATGATGCCCGAGTAGTTTGGGCCAAATCTTGGGGATGACCTTGCTTCACTCAAATTTGTATTTTGAAAACCGCCAATCAGGTTTTACCTTGATTGAGGCGTTGGTGGTGATTAGTATTGTGGCGATTATTGCCGCATTTGCTTATCCATCCATGCAACGCCAAATCGCACAAGCACGCATGACTCAGACCGCAGGCGATATTGAATCTGCCCTAAAAACAGCACGTGCCAATGCTCTTATCCAAAAAACCGAGATTGAGACTACCATTGATGTTACCAACAAAACGATGGCGGTTCTAGGTTCGGACGGCAAAAGCTTTACTTATCCAAATAATGTATTGGTGGAGCCACAAAATAATGTCACAACATTTACTGGTCGTAAGACAGCCAGTGCTAATAGCTATGAGATATGCTACGAAGGAATACCAATGCAAAGAATTATAGTCAATGTCGATGTTCGTTCAAATATCACAGTTGATAGAAATGGTGGAGATTGCCCATGATGTTCGATAAAAGCGAGCAGGGCATCGGTCTTGTTGAGGTGATGGTTGCCCTGTTATTATTGGCAGTTGCTGTGCTTGGGTTTAGTGCCATGCAGTTGGCAGCGGTTAAATCCACCGATGAGAGTCTCATGCGTACACGTGCATTGGCAATCATGCGTGGCGGTGCAGAGAATATGCGAGGCTATGCCGATGGACTTGATGATTTTCAAGCTGCTCTAAATGGCACGCCAAACCACGCCTCTATCACCAAAGACAGTTGCGTTACTGAAGATGGCGGTGCTCTAAATAACTGTACTGTTGGGGAGCTTGCCACTAAAGATGCCTTGATTTTAAGAGAATTTGCTGCAACCCAAGGCATTCAATTGGGCATGGATACTTGCCCAGGCACAGCTGGAGGTCAGTTGCGTCGTTGCATGATTGCTTCTTGGGATGATACTACCGCCACTTTTGGGAGTGCTGATAATGATTGTGCCAATGCCACCACAGGCATCCAGAATACTGGTGCATCTTGCTTTGTGATGGAGGCTTACTGATGATGAAGCAACAAGGTTTTACATTAATTGAACTGATGATTGCATTGGTTTTGGGACTTATTATCGCAGCTGCTGCAGTACAAGTGTACATCACGAGTGTTCGTACCAACACCATTCAAGCCAGCAGCAGTAATTTGCAAAATGCCAGCGTATTTGGTTTTCAAAATCTAGAAAGCAGCATTCGCTTGGCAAATTTAGGTAATGACATTACCGAGATTAAGCCAAATACACCGTTTGGGGGTGTCTTATTGACTGTCAATAACCTTAATATCAATCCAGACTTCTTAACACAGACCAGCACTGATGCTGACTCTTCAAACATTGAAGGCGTGCCCAGTGACCAGCTTACCATCTCTTATCGTAATGTCTTTGATAGGGTGATGTCGGACTGCGAAGGCAACGATGTTCCCCAAAACACTTTGGTGGTGGAGCGTTATTTTGTGGGTGGAACGAAGCCAAATTTATCGCTACACTGCGATTCAGGTCATTTTACAGGGGATAATGCCGCAAGTCCTGTTTCAGATGCCACCATCAAACTGGGAGTGGGAGATGCACAGTTTGTGAGCAATATC
>JBHCHC010000221.1:0-19719 GCA_041802645.1 Moraxella sp.
TCCAGTGTAAGCCATCCACCACAAACAGCACCAAATCCACGTCGGACAAGGCAGACACCGCCGCCTTATTCATGCGTTCGTTGATGGCTTTGACCTCTTTGGCATGAATGCCGGGGGTGTCCACAAAGACGATTTGCATGGCATCGTCGGTCAAAATACCATGAATGCGGTGTCGGGTGGTCTGTGGTTTACGGCTTGTGATGGAGAGTTTTTGACCAAGCAAATGGTTCATTAAGGTGGATTTGCCGACATTCGGACGACCAACAATCGCCACAAAACCTGCTTTAACATCATTGGCATGAGCCGTGGGGGCGTCCTTAAAAAACGCAGCGATGGCATCGTCATTATTTTGGTGAATGTCGTGGGTGTCGGTCATGAATTTCCTTGATGGTGATCGGTTAATGCTTTGGGTTTGTCTAGTTTATTTAGTTGATTGATCATGCGTTCAGCACATTTTTGTTCGGCAATGCGTCTGCTTTCGCCTGTCTCGGTAATGGGGGTGCAATCAGCCACCATCACCATGCATTCTACCACAAAGATTTGATTGGGCGCATTACCAATGGTGTCTGTCAGTGTATAAATCGGCAAAGGCAGTTTATTGCCTTGTAGCCATTCTTGTAAGCGAGACTTGGCGTCTTTTAGCATTTTCTCCTCGCCCACCTCAGCAATCAACGTCTCATACCATGATTTGACCAGATTTTTGACCAGCTCTATATCACCACTGTCCAAATATACCGCCGCCAAAATCGCCTCCACCGCATCTGCTAAAATGCTAGCACGGTGTCTACCACCACCTTTGCGTTCACCCACGCCCAAAATCAAATGAGAGGATAAACTAAGTTTTTCAGCAATTTGCACTAGGGTCTCTTGACGCACCAAAGTCGCTCTCATGCGAGTGAGCTTACCCTCATCATGTCGTGGAAAACGAGTGAATAAAGCCTCGGCAATAATCGCTCCTAGCAGTGCATCCCCTAAAAACTCCAACCTTTCATAGCTGGTTTTGGGGTCATAAGAACGATGAGTTAGTGCACGTTTAAGTAGGTTGGGGTCTTTAAAAGTATAACCCAACTTTGAGCAAAGATCAGGATAACCTTGCTCAAAGTTAGCAAAGTAGGTAGGGAGAGGTGTAGACTTAGACATCAAGAGCAACTACTTGGCACTTGCCGCGACAATCTCTTTTTCAAAGCGATTGACAATAAAGGTTTGTCCATATAGGTTACTCTCTACCTCATATTTGCTTTTTACCGCCAATGCCCCAGGAGTTTTATTGGTAAAAATCAACATCTCTTCTGGCTTGGTGTTATAGTTAGCATTAATAGAGAGCTGCTGTGACAGACCACTCATGAACTGCCTCTCTGTTTGCTTAGCCCCGTTGGCTTTTTGTAGTTCACTCGCCACCAATTTGGTAAATTGATAATCGCCAATATAAGCAGGGATGATTCCCAGCCCCAGTTTTACGATAATCCCCAACGCCGCTAATGCCAAGATGATGGTGGTCACGCTCGCACCACGTTGATTTGATAATGAAGATAATTGTTGCATATCACACCTTTAATTTATCATAATTGAGCAATTAGTCGATAGCACCTGCTCGCCCAAAGCTAGGCATGGCAAGCCCTGGCTCTTTGTGCATCCAAATATAAGTCGCTTTACCTGACAAATGAGATTCAGGAACAAAGCCCCACCATCGCCCATCCTCGCTGCGATCGCGATTGTCTCCCATCACAAAATACTGCCCTTGCGGTACAGTGATTTGCCATGATGTGCCGCCAGAGGTTGCTGCCTGTGGCGAGTTATTGAGCAAAAATGGGGCAACAGAAGCACTGTTTAAATCACCCAAATAGCGGACGACATACTCATGCTCACCAAGTTTCTCACGATAATAATGAGCATACTTTTCTTCTTCCATGCCATATCTGGCACGCTCTACGTCAGACAGGCGATGAGTATCAATCACTTCTGGCATAAGCTTGGCATTTAGTTTGGTTGCCATCTGATAATCTGTTTTGGTAGTAGCTACCTTTGTTCCATTGATGGAGAGTACGCCGTTATCATATGCCACTGTATCCCCAGGCAAACCAATCATGCGTTTAATATAATAACGCTTGGGATTTTCAGGATACCGAAAAACCACCACATCACCATGTTTAGGACTGCCTGTACTTAGAATCTTGGTATGTGTAATCGGCAATCTAAGTCCATAGGCAGATTTATTCACCACAATAAAATCACCCGTGTATAACGTTGGCACCATGGATGATGATGGAATATTAAACGGCTCAATCACAAACGAACGAACCAAAATAATGATGAGTAAAATCGGCAAATATTCATATGCCCAGCGTACCAACATTGGTTCTTTGAGTGACTCGCCTGCACCCAACTTCATCTGTGCCTCAGTCAAAGCCCGTCTTGCCTCTTGGTAAGCCAAGGCTTCATTTCTTAACATGGTGGGCGTATTTTCGTTGGTGATGAACTCAGCAGGAGCTTCATTATGCCCAAAACGCACTAACGTTGCCTTAAATTCTTTTTCCACCTTCTCCAAATGCGTCTGTGCGTGCGAGATAAGTTTGTTTTGCTTGGCGACTAATTGATGTTGTTTTAAGACAAACTTATCTGCTAAATATGCCGTGAGCAGCACCAAGGTCACAGGCACCAAGATTAAATTAATGTCAAATTCCACAGGTCACCTTTAAATTATATGCAAGTTTCATACCAAGTCTGATTTTTTTATCATTCATTTACCAATGACTAGCCATCAACCTTTAACACCGCCAAAAATGCTTCTTGGGGGATTTCTACCGAGCCGACTTGTTTCATGCGTTTTTTACCGGCTTTTTGTTTTTCAAGTAGCTTTTTCTTACGGCTGACATCACCGCCATAACACTTGGCAAGTACGTCTTTACGCATCGCTTTGACCGTTGAGCGAGCGATGATTTGGCTGCCGATGGCGGCTTGAATGGCGACATCAAACATCTGTCTTGGAATCAGCTCTTTCATCTTTTCAACGAGTTGATTGCCACGGCGGCGAGCGTGTTCTTGGTGGCAAATCATCGCCAAAGCGTCCACTTTTTCGCCATTAATCAGCACGTCCACACGGCTAAGTTTGTCCGCCTGATAGTGCTCAAAACCATAATCCAAAGACGCAAAGCCACGGCTAGCCGACTTTAATTTGTCAAAAAAGTCCATCACCACTTCGCCCATCGGAATGTCAAACACCACTTGCACTTGACGAGCCATAAACTTCATATCCACCTGTACGCCACGACGCTCGATGGCAAGGGTGATGACGTTACCCAAATACTCTTGGGGGACTAAGATATGACAGCGAGCAATCGGCTCACGAAATTCTTGTATCACGCCCGTATCAGGCAGACGAGATGGGTTATCCACATAGACGATGTCGCCATTTTTTTTGACGATTTCATAAATCACGCTTGGGGCGGTGGTGATCAAATCAAGGTCGTATTCACGCTCTAAGCGCTCTTGGATAATCTCCATGTGTAGCATACCCAAGAACCCACAGCGAAAGCCAAAGCCCAACGCATCAGACGTATCAGGCTCAAAGAAAAGGGCAGCGTCATTGATTTGTAGTTTTTGTAAGGCTTCACGGAATTTTTCAAAGTCCGATGAATCAATAGGGAACATACCTGCGTACACTTGCGGTGTTACCTTTTGAAAACCTGCAATACTTGGCACTTCGGGTGTTTTGGCAAGCGTAATGGTGTCGCCCACAGGTGCGCCTTGAATGTCCTTAATCCCTGCGATGATAAAGCCCACCTCCCCTGCTTGCAGGCGGTTGGTTTCTAGGCGTTTGGGGGTAAAGACACCGATAGACGTTACTAGGTGGGACTCGCCTGTGGATTTGATAAAAATCTTATCGCCTGTGGCAACTTGCCCTTCACGCACACGCACCAAAGACACCACGCCCAAATAATTATCAAACCACGAATCAATGATTAACGCCTGTAGTGGCACTTCACGGTCGCCTGTTGGCGCAGGGATTTTTTCGCACAGTACTTGTAACAGCTCATCAATGCCAAGCCCTGTCTTTGCCGACACTCTGGGAGCGTCGATGGCTTCAATGCCGATGATGTCTTCAATCTCTTCAATGACCCGTTCAGGCTCTACTTGTGGCAAATCAATCTTATTTAAAACAGGCAGCACTTCTAGCCCCTGCTCCACCGCCGTATAACAGTTGGCAACACTTTGGGCTTCTACGCCTTGAGCGGCGTCCACCACAAGCAGCGCCCCTTCACACGCCGCCAAAGAGCGAGACACTTCATAGCTAAAATCCACGTGTCCGGGGGTGTCAATAAAGTTGAGCTGATATTTTTCGCCGTTTGGGTGATTATAATAGAGCGTAACCGACTGAGCCTTAATGGTAATGCCCCGTTCACGCTCAATGTCCATACTGTCCAAGACTTGCGCCTGCATTTCACGGTCGGACAAGCCGCCACACACCTGAATAAATCGGTCGGCAAGCGTACTTTTGCCGTGGTCAATGTGGGCAATGATAGAAAAATTACGGATGTGGGTTAGGTCGGTCATGATTTAGCTAAATAAGTAAGATAAACACTAAATTATAACAGTTTTTGTGCTAAAAATACACGATTTTTCACGGACTCTCATTGCAACTCAATCTTTGTTCCTGATTTGACAAAATTCATCACAAACTGACTGTTAAAATGTGCCACATTGTTATCTCCTGTCAAAAATGCACGAGTAAACTGATGATATTCTTGCATATTTTTGCTATGAATCAGAAGCACAAAATCATAATTCCCAGAAATCTCATAACAGCTCACCACTTGTGGCTGCTTGGCAATCAGTCGTTCAAAACGGTGCTGCATGGATGTATTTGAATGTGCCATCTTTAGCATCACCAATGCCGTCAATCCATAGCCGACCTTATCAGGATTGATGATGGCAACTTGGCGATCAATGATGCCCTCCTCAGTCAGCTGAGCAATCCGCCTTTGAGCGGTGGCAACAGAAACATTTAAGTTCTGGGCGATGGTTTTTAGGGGCGTGGTCGCATCGTCTTGTAGTAGGTTTAGGATGCGTTTATCAATCTCATCAAGCTCTATCATTTTACACTTTTTCATCAATTTTAATATATTTTATCAAAAATTTTATATTTTTGATAAAAATAATCATAAAATATTATAAATTTGAAAAATTTTATCATAATTTTTTCTTACAATAATATCCAATCTTGGATAAACATCAACATGCTTCTTATGATCACATTAACCATGCCAAAATTACATGCCCTAAGCCAAAACCCGATAATGACAGGGGCGACATTTGCCATACTCTCCAATGTTTTGTTTGCTGTGCTCTACGCCTATGGTAAGTGGCTAGAGCCTTTGTCGGGTACGGGTATATTCCTGTGGCGGATGATTATGGCATGGCTGTGTCTGATGACAGTACTCATAGCAAGTGGTAAGCTACATGGCGTGCTTGGCGAGATAATATCTGTCGTTCGTAGCAACACAAAAACCATCAAAGACTGTGTGCTTTTGCTGCTGCCCACCCCAATTTTTGCCAGTCAGTTGTGGCTCTTTATGTATGCTCCCTTAAATGGATTGGGCGTACAGGTGTCCATGGGCTATTTTATGTTTCCTTTGGTGATGGTAGCGGTTGGATTTTTTGCCGGTGAGCAACTGAGTAAGCTACAAAAAATGGCGGTGGTATTGGCTGTACTTGGCGTGATTGGTGAATTTATCCGACTGGGCGAGATTGGCATTGCTACTTTGTGGGTGTGTCTTACCTATCCCATCTATTATGTCATTCGCCGTCGTCAAGGCGTAGGTGCATTGGCAGGGCTCTTGGCAGATACTTCCATCATCGCCCCATTTTGTCTGTATTGGCTACTGACACACGAGGCAGATATGCTGTGGACAACACTTAGCTCTGCAGGACTGTTTGCCAAAGTGGTGGGACTGGGCGTAATCAGCATTCTTGCCCTACAAAGCAGTCTAGAAGCCAACCGCCTACTGCCCAGCACCTTGTTTGGACTGCTTAGCTATCTTGAGCCTGCCCTACTGTTTGTGGTTGCCATTACCCTACTTGGGGGTTCATTTAGTCTATCGATGCTCGCCACATTTGGGCTGATTTGGCTTGCCATTGGCTGTTTGTTGCTCCAAGCTCTATGGACACAGGGACTCATGGGTCAGAAAAAAACCCAGCGACAGGCTTAGTATGATATGTGCCATCATGAGCCATCTTATCATAGCATCTGATGCACCGCTCAACCACTCACAGGCTTGGGCAGGTTAAGATTGTCTATTTGTCATAAAAAATAAGCAAAATCGCCCTTGTTTGTTAAAATAGATTTAAAAACTGGTCGATGGCACTAAAATCTCAATAAGAGTTTGGTAAAATCAAGATCTGACCACTTTTGATGTACAAAGAGCGATCAGTTCATCAAACCACCACTAAACACAAGTCATCTTATGACTTAGCACATCCTTAGCCGTCATCGCAAATACTCCTTGCTTAGTTAGGTGAAAGTTCGTAGAATATGTCCAATTTTATTTTGTCCAATCGATGTTTACTCATTTTTCTATGTTCCAAAAATACATTTTGACAGCATTGACGGTTGCCACTTTAACCGCTTGTCATACCCCCACGCCCCTAACGCCACGTCCTGACACTTGGGCAAGCCCCATCAAAGCGGATGCCAATTTACACCAGGTTGATGACAATCTATATCGCAGCGAACAGCTGATAGATGACGATAAAGCCAGCATTGAAGCATTAGGCATTAAAACCATCATCAATCTACGCTATTTTGACCGCGATGATAATTTTGAAGTTTTTGCAAAAAATCACAACATCTCACTGATTAACATACCCATTTTAACCATGAAAGCCAAACCATCTGACATCGCCAAAGTACTATATGCAGTACGTGGTGCACAGCCCAGAGGGGCGGTGCTTGTGCATTGCTATCATGGTGCAGATAGAACAGGTGTTGTAATGGCGATGTATCGCATCATTTATCAAAACTGGACGGTTGTTGATGCCAAAGAAGAAATGCAGCGGGGTGGTTATGGTTATCACAGTGTTTGGAAAAACTTGGAAAACCTGATAAGCGAAGAAGGTGTGGCACAAGTCAAAGCTGAGCTTGCCAAGTTGGAGCGGAGTGACCCTGCCAAGAAAACACCTTTACCCATATAGAGCACTCTGTGTGTCAACATGGCATGGCTGTCAGCACATTCTAATCTGCCAAGCTCTGTTCAAAGCCTGACAAATCCCACGGAGCTTTACCATAAAATGAGCCATTTAGTTGAGTTTGCTCAATCAGATACTCTCTAAATTTTAGATAAAACTCACGGTCAGGTGCGGTAGGGTTTGCCCAGAATTCATCTAGGGGCTTTTGGTCAGTCAGACCATCCACGTCATATAATGCTCGTCCCATGATTTTGGTCGGCTTTTGGTGATAAATGGACTGTAAGGCAGTGGTGCTGTTGACAGTAATCATGCCGATACTGGCACGCATGAGTGTTGGTAGATGTAGGTCGCAGCCATAAAAGACTCGTCCCATGATGTCAAGCTCGTGTGACAGCTGACGAATCAGATGGGTATAATCACGATGTCCACGATCGAGCGGATGATGCTTAAAAAGTAAACACGTCCCTTGTGGAGCGTGCTTGGCAAAACTCACCATCACTTCCCCAATAAAATCACGAACATCCCCATAATCACTATGATGACTGATTTGAGAATCGTTATGAACCTGTAGGCTGACAAGGTAAAAGTTCTTTTGTCCCATCAGCTTCGTCTGTAACCACTTATCAGGCAGATAACGGAAAGCTTTTCTCACGGGAGCTTTGAGCCATGCCCATGCCTCTGCCCAAACTGACAGACCGCGATAATGCTCATAATGAGGATAGTGCCACCGCCCCAAGAACACCGCAATATAATAAATAATGCTTGCCACGCACAGTCGATAAAAACGGTTGTCGGTAAATTCTGGTTTATCACTGGCTTGTTGTAGCGTGTCAATCAATGCGGAGTTTAGTCGAGAATAGCCATTGATGCCATGCTCTTCTAAGGTGATATAGTCTGGTCTAAGATAACCCTCTTCAAACACAAAAAAAGCCACGCCGAGCCTATTACAGACTTGTCTGGCTACCTCATGATAAGGGCGACAGTCATTAAAACACACCACTGCCTTTAGGTGTTTATCATGAATCAATTGGGTTAAAAACTCATCAAATTCACCCTCTCGTCCACGAAAATTACTCATCTTGTCTTTGTGACAATAAAACAAAGCATCACCTGCATTGAAATTGACCTTATGAACGTTTTTGTTTTTGCTTATTAAAAAGGTGGCAAAATGGCAAAAAAACCTACCCATTTTGCCTTGCAACAGCAAAATATCATCATGAGCCAACAGGCGTTTTAAGGTCAAAGACATATCTAATGGTAAACTGGCAAATGAGAATAATAATATATTAAAATACAAGTGGTTACCAAGCTATTGTATCACAATTTGGTAATTTTTATTACCGCCAAATGAGCTTGCGTAATTGCATGGCTTTGGTTTTGACAGCTCGCTTAATTTGATGGAAAAATTGATGAATGATGGGCTGTTTTACAGTGGCTGACTCGTTATACAAATAATCAACGACATCCTCGGGTGTGGCAAGACCTTTACCATAAGGCAAATGATACATCGGATAGCTGATGAGTGTGCCATAAATGAGCCCATCAAGATCAAGTGCTGGCAAGTCTTGACGTTTTCGTCGGTTGATGGCTTGTTGTTTGGGCAGGTTATCCTCTTCGACCACATCGGATGTCAGCCCAAAACCTGCGTAAAACGGCAGTCCATAACACACCACTGACTTGCCCCTTAATAAAGCCTCAAAGCCCGTGAGTGAGCTGATGGTGTGCACGACATCGCACGCATCCAAACAGTCAGGCATGGCAACCTCACAAGCCACCACATCCGCCAAGTGATGATTGTCCGCTTTACCGACACGCAGCCCCAGTTCTACATCGGGATGAGGTTTATAAATAAGGATATCATGGGGATGATTGGCACGCACCTTTGCCAAGAGGTCGCTGTTTTTGGTAATACTGCTGGTGCATAATCTCACCGATGCATCATCTTCTACTTGACCCACCACCAGATGAATGGGGCGATTCTCGGCTTTTAGCTGAGTGATTTGATGGCTAAAGTTATGATTATGGGTGGGGACGTTGTATTTACTGACTCGTTTATTTAACAAAAGTTCGTGTAAGGCTTTGGCACGCTGTTTTTGTTCTGTGGTCAGGCAAATAGTGCTTAAAATCTGCTCAAGGCGACTGGGCGAGGTAGCATCAAAATAAATACCCGCATCATCCATGACCACCGATAAAGGAGCGATGAGTGTCGCCCCCAAACCATTAGAACGGATAAAACCATCTTCCATGCACCAAATCACAGGGTTCATGAGTCCATAACCCTCCAGTTTGCGTTTTAGTACCTGCTTTGATTGCTGTCCCCATGTGACATAATCGTGTGTATCAAGTGTAGGTTTTAGCCACTTGTCATCATCACGCTGGATGCGTTTGGCATTTATGGCATCAGACAACAACAATCGCCATTTGGTCTTGGCTTTAAAAATCAATGCCGTCTTACCAAAACCCAAGAATCCACGTACGAATGGCACCTTCCATCGGCTAAATTCATAAGCGAGCAAATTGCCCGTCAGCCGACTTTGCCAATCACGATTGGTTATCAGATAATCCATGACTGTATCAATATCACAAGCCTGACCCGTAGCAGGGTTGGCATAGTGGCTGTAGTTAATATAACTGGCATAAAACAACTGGGATAGGCTAGCATGGGTCATGCCAAGACTTTGATGATGGGCTTTGACTTGTGCGTATAAGGGCTTGTTTTGTATATACGTATCGTCTGTTAGCCCAAAGCCTGCATACCAACTCACCCCAAAACAATGCACTTTTTTGCCCAGCATGAGTGCCTCGAATCCCATGTGGCTGCTGACCGTATAGACCGCTTCGGCTTGTGCAAGTAGAGCAATCGGATTGCAGGGGGTAGTCAGATAAAACCTTGAGCCATCAAACTCTTTATGATAATCAAAATGTCCTGCACCTGCAGGATGTGCTTTTAGCCAAATATTGGCATTAGGGTAGGCATGGCGAGCCTCTCTCACCATCGCCTCCACATCCTCAAACTTAGCTCCCGCCCCGCCCAAAGATGCATCACCCGCCACTTGATCTATGATGATGACGTGCGGTTTGTTATTATTTGCCAGTGTTGATAAAACAGGAGCCGTGTCACTGTGGTTATATTTAGAAAGCTTGTATGTGGTGATTTTATCTATCAAAGCAGAGGCATCAGATTCTTTGTTCTCATCCCAACTGATGATGCATTCACTGATAAGTCTCTGTAGGCGATTGGGCGTGGTCAAATCAAAATACACACCCTCATCATCGGTGATGAAGCTTGCTCCTATGCTCTTGGTGCCGCTATCTAATGAACGCAAAAAGCCATCTTCAACCGTTACCAGAGGTAAGTTATGAAGGATGGCAAAGTTTACCGCCTTAGTACGACTTGGTTTTTGACCCCACGCGATAACCGCTTGGGCGGATGCATCCTTATAAGTAATCCTCACTCCAAGTGCTGCCCCAAGTAAAGGATTATTTAAAATAATCCCTTTGGTGGCACTGGTATAACAGATATGCATTATAGACCAACTATCACGCCTGTCGCCACGGCAATTTGATAGAGGATCTGGGACAGACCACGAGCAATCTCAACGCGACGAGTTTTCACTTTTGGTAGTACCATGATTTCATCGCCTGCCTGAATGCGATAGGCAGTATTAACTACGCTGGTTTCGCCATTTTGGTGCATGACCAAAATCTGCTCTTGGTCAGCATTATCATCAAAACCCCCTGATTTGGCAATATAATCTCCCGCTGTCAAGTCTGCATTAAAGGTCAGCGCTCCTTGATTGCGAACCTGCCCATTAACTGTGATGACCGAGGTTTGCTCTGGAATGTGAATGATGTCACCTTGCTCTAAAATGATGTCCTGCCATGAATTTGGCACCACAACAACCCGCCCTGTCGGCTCAATCAGGCGTGCCTTAGCGATGAATTGTGCCACCAGTTTAGCATCTTCTGCACGCAATTGTGCCTCTTCTCGTGTCGTAGACTGCGTTGATAGGGTCATCTGCTCCAAACGATCAAGTGCTTTGCCGATGGATTCTTTTTGTTTTTGTTTAACCGACTCACGATAAATGGTTAAATTATTGACATTAGCGAGACTGGATGGTTCAAGTTGGGCGATGACGTCTTTTAATCTTGCTCCATAAGGCAAGACCACCGCACCATGACCTTTATGCGCTCCTGTGACTTGCACCGCTATCGTTCCTGCATATCGGTCGGAGGTGACAACCAGCTTATCTCCATTTTGAACAGGGACATGATGTGCTTCATTTAGGGCATAATATTCGGCGGTCTGAGCCCTACCTGATGCTCGAGTGATGCTGATATTGGTAGCATCTGCCAAGGGATTGGCAACGGCAAGCACATCTGAGACAGTTAAGTCATTCACCCCAAATTCAAAGACATATTCGTTTTGTACCCGACCTGAGATGCTAAATGTCTGCTTTTGGGAGGCAACATTGATGACATCGCCATCTCTGAATGAAAATGGTGACAATCTCCCCATGATGAGAAAATCATACAAGTTAATCTTTTGCACAACTTGACCACCACGCAATATTTGTATGTCAATATAGCTGCCACGCTTGGGGTCAACACCACCTGCTCTATCTAGGTACGACAACACACTGTCAGCAGCCAATCCACCATAATATCCTGGCTGATTGACAAAGCCTGTCACAAAGACCTTGACAGGCTGTGCTTGTTCTAGCGAAGCATACACCCCAACATTAGAACGATAAATCCGTCCTATCGCTGACTGCACCACGCTTTGCAAGTGTCCATTTTGCACCCCTGCAATACGTACAGGACCTACGTTAGGCAAAAAAATGTTGCCTTGTGGGTCCACCGTCATTGTGGCAGCGTACTGATAAGCTCCCCACATACGCACCTGCACGTTATCGCCCACATTAATGACATAGCTGTCATTAAAGGTTGAGCCTGAGGTGGTGGCAAACGCCCCACGAAACAGCTGCTCACCAAAAATGCGTACTTGTGTATCCACTTTTTGGATGGCGGGATTGTTATTAATGATGGCATTACTTGGCATACTTGCCATCGCGACTGCTTCTGAGGTGGTCGCCTCTGATGGAACCTCCGTCCCAGTAACCACGCCTGCCAACCTGCCATTATCAGTGGTTGCAAAGTTAGTATTGGCAAAGGCGGTGCATGACAGCGTGAGCATCATGGCTAATGGCGTTCTTTTCATCAAATTTTTCATGATTATTCCTTTTTTGTGTCAATCACTTGGCATGGTCTTTGATAACCGCCAACACGAGCACCACAAAACCATACAAAATCAAGAGCAGCACCAAGGACGTCCCAAGCACATAACCCGCTCTTGGGTACAGAGCCTCCTGAGCTTGATGAGGCGAGGTAATGACGACCAAATTTTTCATTTTACGCATGACTTCAACACGAGAACTTTCAAGCGAGGTTAAGGCAAGCTTGTAGAGTTCATTAGCAAAGTCAGCTTCTGCTTTTAGCGTTTCAAATTCAATGGTCTTAGCATTTAGCTTGGCATCTCTTGGAGAGGTAAGCTTGGACTGCTCTTCTTTAATTTGCTTCTCTACTGACCGAATTTGACTACGTAAGCTTACCACTTGTGGTGCCTCTGGATTAAGATAGCTTAGCAGCTGACGTTCTTCGGTACGTAAGGCACTTAGTTGCCCTTGTAGTGTGCCAATCACTTGATTGACCATTTCAGCATTCACTTGTGGGTCAAAAATTTCATTTTTATTTTGATAATCAATCACCGCTTTTTTGGCGGTATTAAGCTTATTTTCAGCATCTTGGACTTGTGCGGTCACAAAGGCAAGCTGCTCATTTGCCATATTTTTTGAGATGTCATTAACAAATTTTTCTGATTCACGCAAGATGGCTTGATTGAGCCTTAAAGTATATTCTGGTTCAAACCCCTCGGTGGTCACCGTCAAGACATAACTTAACTCATCTAAATTAACCGATACTCTTTTTTTAAAGTATTCTCTAAGCTCTTCTTGGGTGGCATCAGCAGGCAGCTCATTGATGAAGTCAGTACCATTGATGTGATAAGCCTGACGAAATTGAAATTCTTTATCTAAGACATCAATCATGTCATTAGATAAGATGTACTTGGTTAGATAAAGAGCGTCTTCACGGTTGGTGTTATTAACCCCTAGCAGTGATGAGATGCCTGTGGCAGATACGCCTTGCTCTGAAATCTGCTTAATCACCACATCAGAGGTGCTGACATAACGAGGGTGTGTCAGCACAAGCGTATAAGCACTGATTGCAATCCATGGCAAAATAACCAGTAAGATGAACAAAATGATGTTTGAGCGATTACGCTTATTTTTTAGCTTTGTGAACATGTTGGTTGTACACCTCAATAGCTTCTTTGGGATTATCAAATACTTTGGCGGTTTGGTCCATAAGCACGATGCCAATGTCGCAATTTTTTTCAATGTCTTTTAAATTATGAGACACCATCAAAAATCCCGCCTGAGCTCGGCGAGCCTCCAATATCTCCTCGCTGCGCTTGCGAAATGCTGCATCGCCCACCGCTCCGACTTCATCTAACATATAATAATCAAAATCAAAGGCAAGCGATAATCCGAACGTCAAGCGTGAACGCATGCCCGAGGAGTAGCTTTTAACAGGCATATCAAAGTATTTACCAATATCGGCAAATTCTTCAACAAAACGAATTTTTTCATCAATATAATCTGAGCTTGAATAAAGCCGACACACAAAACGCACGTTTTGTCTGCCTGTCAGACTGCCCTGAAATCCGCCTCCCACGCCCACTGGCCAACTGATGGTGCTGTCAGTGACCACCCTGCCCTTGTCTGGTGTATCCAGTCCACAAATGATTCGCAAAAGAGTGGATTTGCCTGCACCATTTCGCCCCAAAAGTCCTACCGATTGCTTGTCAGCGATGGTTAGATTTAGGTCCTTAAACAGATAGTGCCGACCATGCGGGGTCATGAAGGACTTTGTGATATTTTGAATTTCAATCATATTTGGTTATTTGGTACGAATTAAGTCACGCTCAAATGCTTTATACAGCAGCAGCCCCAAAAAGTTCACGCACACCATCCATTTGATAAAATACCACATGTCCACATGATAAATCGGATAAGTGGGTGAGAGTGAATGACGTATCATTTCTAAATTATGAATAAAAGGATTGTACATCAGATAGGACAGATATGGCTCAGGCACAATGTGCACCGAATAAATCACCCCTGAAGTAAAATAGAGTACTGTAAAGATGATGCTGATGATTTTACTAAGTTCTCCACCATAATGCCCCACTATCATGAGTATCATGGCAAGACCAAAGGCAAATAAAAACATCAGTGCCCAACACAGCAAAACCATGTGCAAGTTTGCCAAGCTAAATCCGATACCAAAAAAAGCAAGTCCTCCAATCAAAATCACAAACGTTACAAAATAAATCACCAACTCCAAAAACGAACGGGCAATAATTACGTCAATGTGTCTGACGGCACGGTACATGAGCAGCCCTGCATTGGCAGACACGGCTCCTAGTGAGCGTGTGGCTATCTTTTGCATCATAAAAAATGGAGCGAACCCTGCCACCAAAAACAGCATATAATCCATACCGGGCAAGGCTCGCTTCATAATTGCCCCAAAAATAATCATCATGATTGCCACTTGCAAAATGACTTCTAAGGGTGCCCACAGATAACCCAAACGATAACTGCCGAAACGGGTCTGCAACTCACGCATGAGCAAAGCATGGAATGCTGCACCCATGACGGCCAGTCCGCTGCGTTTTTTTATTGGTCGGTAAGGGGGCAATTCAATGGACATGACTGCTGATCTGATTACCAAAAAATAGACTAAATTTTGGCATTGTAGCATAAACCGATAAAAATTGCTAAGAGCGATCACATTCCATTTCAAGCAGCTTTGGTGTGGATGTATGTCTCTTATGAGACGCGTGTCACATCGTCTGTTTGCTCTTGCACAAGTAGCTTTGCAACCATGAGTCCCAATTCAAATAAGATACACATGGGGATGGCAAGCATCAGCATGCTTGTTCCATCAGGTGGGGTGACGATGGCTGCGACAAAAAAACAGCCAACAATGATGAATTTGCGTTTGTTGGCAAGCCACTTAGGTGTCACAATTTTCATAAGGACAAGCAACATGGTCGCCACAGGTATCTCAAACATGAGACCAAACACCAAAAACAGCTTGACCACAAAGTTCAAATAGCTGTCGATATCGGTCATCGGTAGGACATTATCAGGAGAGAAAAGCACCAAAAATTTCAAAGCAGGCACAAGCACCACAAAATAAGCAAAAGCCATGCCCACATAAAACAGAACAATGGCAGACAGCAGCAGTGGCACTACCGCCCTTTTTTCGTGTCTATACAAAGCAGGTGAGACAAATCCCCAAATCTGAGCGATAATAAAAGGCACGCAGACAAACAGTGCCACAAAAAACGCCAAGCGAATCGGTGCTAAGAAGCCTGACGTGATTTGGGTGGCGATGATGCTGGCGTTATTTGGCAACAGTGCGACCAAAGGATTGGAAATAAGGTCATACAAAGGGCGGCTAAAATACATGAGAGGTACAAACACCACCAATACCGCCACCACGATGCGAATCAAGCGAGCACGCAGCTCAGCAAAATGTGCCATGAGCGGCATTTCTCCCTCGTCATGCTGAGTCTTTTGGGAATCATCAAGATGTGGCAACTGACTCATGTATTCCTCTGATGCAACAGCTTGTCCGCCTGATGATTGGGCAAGAAAGGCGGTGGGGGCAAACGGCGTTTTTTATCATAATCGCCAAGTAAAAAAAAGCGATGGGTCAGAGGTACATTCATGGCTGTATCCTCTGTATCGCTTGAGCTACTTTTTAAAATGGTGGCTTGACTGGTGCGTGTCATGCGGTCGGTATCGTGAAGTTTGGCTTGCAATTCTTGCATTTGGGCTCTCATCTTAGCCTCAGAGGCTCGAATCTCTTCAATCTCCGCCCTTAATGCATTTTGTACTTGAGTGAGCTCAAGCTCGCTTACCAACTCACTTTGCAGACGTGCTGACATACGGCGAAAATTGCCGTACCATTTGCCCAATGTGCGTGCGGTCATGATGAGTTTTTCAGGACCTAAAATGATGAGTGCAATAATCCCAAACAGCCCAAGTTCAAACAACCCAAGATTAAACATGACAGGCGTTATACCGTCTCATCTTTTTTGGTTTGTAAGCCATCTGGCGTAACTTCCTCTGCTTTTGCCGCTTCGCTGTCATGTTGATTAAGCTTAGGCTTGTCCTCGTCTTTGACAGCGTCTTTAAACCCTTTGACAGCAGAGCCTAAGTCCTTGCCTGCATTCTTGAGCTTACTGGTGCCAAAAATGACAACCACAACAACCAATAAAATGAGCCAGTGTGTTAATGAAAATCCACCCATAAATCACCCCAATATAAATGAAAAAAAAATTTGTAAGATTTTAAAGCATTATTTTGACAGAACCATGAAAAATAAAAGCAAGTGAAAAACCAACACTCACCCATCGGTACGACTGTTTTTCTCCTCAATACCCGACAGTCCAAAACGCCTGCCAAGTTCGCTCAAAACCTCATCGCCCGACAATCCAAGTTGATGTAGTGCCACAAGGCTATGAAACCACATGTCTGCCACCTCATAGACCATGTCTGACCTAGCATGACTGTCATCTGCCCCTGTGGCACGAATAAGCTGCAACTCTTTGGCAGAGATTATCGCTTCGGTCGCCTCCTCTCCTACCTTTTCTAGGATTTTGTTGAGTCCTTTATGGTATAGGCTTGATACATAAGAGCTGTCTGTGTCAGCGAGTTTTCGCTCATCCAAGATACGATCAAGCTCACTAATTACCTTGCTGTTATCAAGTTTTTTAAACGCATGGGGTGCATCTTTATTTGCCGCACCGTCAGACATTTTGCCGTAAATTTCATTAGGGTCTTTGATGACCTTATCCACCGCTACCCAGTCAAGCGTTTGGATATCTAGCTTTTCATAAAAACAACTGACCCTACCTGTATGGCAAGCAATACCACCGACCTGCGTCACCACCAAGACAATCACATCTTTATCACAGTCGGTGCGTATCTCATGAACGTGCTGTATGTGTCCACTCGTCTCGCCCTTGTGCCACAGTTTAGCACGAGAACGACTAAAATACACCGCTTGACCCAACTGCACTGTCATCGCCAAAGCTTCGCGGTTTTGCCATGCCATCATGAGTATCTGTCCTGTCTGGCGGTCTTGAGCGATGGCTGGAATGAGTCCATCAGCATTGAAATTTAGAGCATTAAGATAATTCATCACTTTCTCCTTTTTTGCTATTTTATCATAAAATCAACTCATCCCCCACTTTAATCCCTCTTTGGTAGGCTCTGCCTGATTAGCTGGGAAAACTCTCGACTCTCCATGTCTGTTTTATCCAAATGCTCCACATGACGGTTGGCATGAGCCATTTGTCTCCACTCATCCACCGTATAACTTGTATCAATCGCCTGCTCATCATGTAGATACTCTGGCAACAACCCTGCTAACAACGCCCGATAATCAATGGGCAATGGCTCAATCTGACCCATCATATCAAAAATGAGTGTCGTGCAATTACTTATCAGCGTATTATACCAACGGGCTTCATGGTTTAGGCTTTCGCCCTTTTGGAGGTAGAGCAAAAACAGCTCTTGCACACTTTGCTTTGATAAATTCACAGGATAAATATACACCTCCTCGCCACGCACGTTGGTGCGACTGTATATCAAATCTTTTTCGTCACCCACAACAAGACCCAACTCAAACTGACGAAAAAACCCACCCATTGCCGAAAAACTCTCATGGGACTCTTTTCGAATTTCAATGGAAAAGCTTAATTTCTCGCCATTTTTAAAGCCGAAACTTGCCATCGTATGCACGATTTTATTGAGCCCCCAATCTGAGATGATGAGTTCAAAGGTTTCTAAGTCCTGCAGGTGATATTGACGAGTCTCCCAATTTACCTCATAATTATCCTTGTCATACCATTTAAAATTGCGGACATTATGTAAAGTCACGGTATCGCCTTGCCGCTCATAATGGATGATTCTGGCGACTTCATCATGCCAAATGCGGTCATTTTTTGCCTCCATACCAAAATACCACCCAAGTGACACACCAAAGCACATCAGATACACCGCCAAATCGGTGCGTCGCCTAAAAATCGCTCGAGTGATAAAAAAGCCGGTCAAACTCAGTGCCAAACACGCCCAAAACACCATAAAAATCTGCGTACCAAGCCTGTCAAAAGGTTGATGCACCCACAAAGCCATCAGCAGCCAAAAACTACTTACCAAAACAAATAATGTAAAGGCAATAGAGATAAGCCACACAAAAGCACGGGTTACAAAAAAGCGAGCAATAAACCGTCGAACGGTAAAGGGTAAGGCTTTGACAAGCGTATTCTTGGGAAGTTGGTTGTGCATGGTTTTGACAGGCAAAGAAAGGAGGTATTATAAAACAAACACAAAAGAAAATCACTTGTTGTCGCCACCCAAACATGCCCTAATACTCTCATTCACTCAACCAACAATGAGAACAGCCATGAGCCCACCTCAAGCCTTCGCTCTTTTTTGCTGATAAAATTCATGCGTCCATCGGTTCGTGTGACATTGTCCTGTGATTCTACCACACCTTTTAACAGCAAGGTTGGTGGTACACCCTATCTGCCAAAAGACCAAAACTATCCGACAGACCCCGACGGTAAACCCATGGCTTTTTTGGCACAGATTAACTTTGATGATTTAACCGCCCGTACAGGCTACAAAATCATCTATCATGCGAATGTGCCTGATGACATAAATGCCGTACAAACAAACATTTGTGTTGATGAATACGCCCTGCCTTTTCCCACGGAAGATTGTTATCGCATGCAGTTTGACGAAGTCATGTCACAAGCCATCACAACGTTTGACTGTAATTTTGATGAGGTTGTGCCAAATCTTGCTCAATTTTTAAACGAAAAAGCCGACCAAAACAGTTACGACTGGGAGCTACACGAAGCATATGACACATGGACACAAGCCGATTCACATCGCGTGGGTAGTTATCCGTTTTTTACCCAAGATGATGTCCGTGGTTGGGAGCATGGTGAGCCTTTGTCAATACGTACTGTTATTTCAGCTGGTCAGTGATTACAACGATAACGACGATGACGATAACGACGATGACCTTGTGAAGCTCATGTGGGGCGATTGTGGCGTGGCGAATTTCTTTATCCATCCTGATGATTTGGCAAATTTGCGTTTTAATCAGGCATTTTTCACCTTTGATTGCCATTAAGTCTTGCAATCGAAACCAAAATTCTTTATAATCCCTGTCCCACCTTCCGCCATGTATTTTTAAATGTAAAAGTACAAGAGCAAAAAGGTTCAATCGGGCAACCGAATTTATCAAAGAGGTCATCATGAAACTAAAAACCAAACGTGGTGCGGCAAAGCGTTTCAAAAAAACCGCAAACGGCTTTAAGCGTAAACA
>JBHCHC010000222.1:0-3830 GCA_041802645.1 Moraxella sp.
CAGGCGATAGCTTTAATTTTAGCCAAAAAAGCACTCTTGCTATCAGTAAGAAAACTTGGAAGGACAAGCAGCACGCTTTGAATGCTTTTTTTGATTTAAACGCCATCACGCCCACCCAAAAAGAACGTGTCTTTAATGTGGCCGAGCAAAAACACGAATATAGTTTTGGTCGTGACCGCTTTTTTGGCACGTTTGCCAGTAACGCCTATTTTAGTACCGAAGGTACGGTGGATGCTCGTCAGGGCGTGGTGACTGCCACACCGCAAATCGGCTATCAAGGTGTAAACGCACAAGCGTCAGCCTCTGTGCCAATGGCTGTGGATTTGGTGAATAATAAAGCCTATGTGGATATGTCGGCGTTTGGTGAGTATATGTTTGACAAAAAATACATGGGGCGATACGCTGTCATTGACGGCAAGCTTATCATGGGCGATGATCCAAAACAGATTTTGCCACTCATCAAAACTTATGCCAGTCTGGATATTGGCACTGCCGAGCCAAGCGAGTTTAGCGTGCTGCCACTGACTGATGCCGATCGTCAAAATGGCGTCGCCATGCGTATCAAACGCGACAGCGATACGACAGCCACCGTCGCCAAAATCAATCTATATGACTATCTCACCGCCGATTATCTGCAATCGCTGGATGAAAAATCGCTCAATTTGGCTCATCTGTTATTGTCTGCTGTAGCACCAAGCATGGTAGATAAATACACCATCAAAGCTAAGTTTGAGCAAATCTTTGACGATGTGGCAAATGCCTACGGCGATAAGGATGAGCAAAAGGATGAGCAAGATGAAAGTGCAGAGACCGATGTTGAGCGTATGAGCTATGCGGAAATCTCCGCCAATAAAATCCATAACGCCATAAATTCTAATTTGGATGCCAGTCAATTAGCCGAAGCTTATGTAATCGAAGCTTATGAAGCCGAAGCCAATGTTGATGATGACAGTGTTGATGATGAAAGCGTTGTCAGCTGTGGCTGTTCTGGTTATAGTGAGACTGAAGATGAAAGTGCAGATACGCTGGACGCCTTTACTGCCTTTGATGACTATCGCACCAATCAGCTTTTGAGTGTGGATGAGTTTGATAAGATTATTGACACGCACCCTGATGAGTTTGCTGCGTTATTAACTCAAATCAAAAACGACCAAACCACCGATATCGTAGTAGGCACCAATCACGCCGAGTATCTGCTTGATAGACAAGGGCGACTGATTGGCATTGAGATGAATTCACCGCTGTTTAATGACAATGACACCACGGTGCGTGTCAATACCAGCGTAAACCTGTCTGACTATGGCAAAGCCAAAGCGGACACCACGCTATTTGCCAAAGCGGTGGATATGAAAGAGCTGGTAAAATCGGTCAAAAAACGCGATTATGAATCTTATTATAAAGCCGAAGAAGACAAAGACAAATTTATCCAAGAGGCATACAAAACCTTGCCAACCGCCGACGCCTTTGCACAGGTGTATCAGCTTTATGTGCTGACGGATGGTTATTTTGACGGCGATGCTGAGGATGTTCAAAATCTCTATGACACCGCCAAGACGCTGGGGCAGTTGTTTGCTGATAGCACCAACAAAGATGAAATCATGAAGCAGGATTATTATGATTACGATTGGTATCCAAGCGAGCTTGATGTCCAAAGTTATGCCGTCTATCGTACGATGAATGGCTACAAGCAATATATTGACGATAAAAAAGCACAAGAAATCTTGTCATCCAATCAATCACTTGCCAAAAAATTTGAACGCTTGTATGGTGATTATGTGATAGCCAATTGGGGTGAACTCTATCAAGACCAACAAAAAGCCTTTGAGATTTTGGGGCAAATCGCCGAAGTGGATTACACACGCCATTACAAAACATGGCAAGCGAATGAAGCGGACAGCGATGATGATACAAATTATCATCTGCTTGATAAGGATTTAAAAGACAAGCTGGATAGTGAAGAATCTGTGTCTGATGCGTTTAACTATACGGCTTATCAAGAGATTTATAAAAAGGTGTTTTTAAAAGACAAGCCTTGATTGGTAGCCACCGACAAAAACTCATAACAAACCGTGCCTTAAAGGTGCGGTTTGTTTTTGGCTTCAACAAACTCAACAATCTTGCGTCGTTTAACTTCATAGCCTGCTTTTTAGCACCAAAGCATGGTTTAATTTCACGCACTTGTGTTTGTTTCTGATTTTTGGCTTCTTTTGCCTTATGACTACTGAAATATACTCACACAGAGCTAGAAAATGTTTAGATTGGCGAACGTCTTAAGAGGTTTATTATCAAAAGGTGTTGCAGTTGGTTTTAATTCAAGCGTAATGTTGTGAATACAGGTTCTTAATCCACCACTTTTAAACCCAAATAAATCACATTGTCCATCAGGCACTTATTTTGACCATATTGAACTATCTGTTCTGTGCGGAGATTTTGTTTGGAGTCTATCGGTGATTCAATATGATATTGATGATTTAGATAAACAACTTGGTCATTGTGTAGGGTTAAAGACCCTTGATTGCCGTAAAGTTGATAATCCTTAATGGTATTTACCCAAAAAATGGGCGTTATCAATTCTGCTGTGTTGTCCACATTAAATAAAAGACAATCATCAAGCCACACAAACCGCCCTGTAACACCTATTATGCCGTCCAAAGTATGAATGGTTGAGCCTTGTGGATACCAAGTAAAAAGTGGAATGGGTAAAGTGCGAATATGACTGGGGAGCTTATAGTCATTGCCCATAAGCTCATTTGGTGTGGTTTCCAATACAGTATAAGTGATTGATTTGGCGGGTTGTTTGGTTGTGGTCGTACAACCAAACAAAAACAACACAAGCATTATTAGGGTGAGTTTTTGCATAAGTCAATCCTTAATTGGCTGTTTTTAATAGTGTGGCTGATAGCTTGGCTTGTGATTTGATGTCTGACAAAATCCCTGCACCCAATGATATTTTGGGTGTCATTTGCGTACCTTGTGGAGTAAGATAGACTGCCATACCGTGATTGAACCACGCCCCAAAAGTTAGACAACCTTTGGGGCGTGGTTCAAAGTTTGGAGCTTGTTTTTTACTACTCCGCTTTCGCCTGAACCCGACCTTTTTTGTCAATCGCCCCTTGCAATACCGCCACAAAGTCGGAAAGTGTCATGCTTCCTAAATTTTCGCCTTCACGGGTGCGGACATTGACCGTGCCAGATTCCACTTCTTTATCGCCCAAAACCAGCATAAAGGGAATGCGTTCAAGCGTGCGTTCACGGATTTTAAAGCCGATTTTTTCGTTACGCAAATCGCTTGTCGCACGATAGCCTTTGGCGTTTAGTTTGGCGACCACGTCATCCACGCTATCAGCTTGCTTGTCGGTAATGTTCATCACCACAATTTGCGTGGGGGCAAGCCATGCAGGGAACCAACCTGCGTAGTTTTCAATCAAAATGCCGATAAAGCGTTCAAACGAACCCAAAATCGCACGGTGGAGCATGACAGGGCGTTCACGTTCGCCTGCCTCGTTGATAAATTCTGCCCCCAATCGCTCTGGCAGATTAAAGTCCAGTTGCAAAGTACCGCATTGCCACACACGACCCAAGCAGTCTTTTAGACTAAACTCAATTTTTGGACCATAAAACGCCCCTTCGCCAGGTTGTAACTCCCAGTCAAGCCCTGCATTGTCAAGAGCGTCCGCCAAATCTTTTTCTGCCAAATCCCACAATTTATCTGCCCCCACACGCTTTTCTGGGCGAGTGGACAGCTTCATTTGCACCTCATCAAAGCCAAAGTCTTTGTACACATCAAGGGTAAGTTTGATAAAATCTTGGGCTTCTTGCTTGATTTGAGC
>JBHCHC010000223.1:0-22692 GCA_041802645.1 Moraxella sp.
AGATTTATGAGTGGCGGGGAGCGACCAATGCCATGAAAAAACTGCCCTATCCTGCAACCTTACTGACCCAGTCTTTTCGTTTTGGCGAGGAGATTGCTAAGGTGGCTAATCTCTTTTTAAAAGCCCTTCAAGAGGAAATCCCCCTAAAGGGCAATCCCGCTAAGCGTTCGGTAACAGCCAAGCTGCTTGGCAGCAGTAATAAAGATGCCATTTTATGTCGCACCAACGCCAACGCCATGGCTCGTCTGCTGGCTGGACAAAAATTGGGACATAAGGTTGCTCTACAAGCTGACAGCGGACGAATACTGCGTTTCTGCCAAGGGGCGGACAGTCTAAAAAATGGTAAATCGGTATATGGCGTACCTGAGTTGGCTTTTTTTAGTCATTGGGGCGAGGTGCAGGAATTTAGTGAAACAGGCGAGGGAAGCGACCTAAAAACGTGGGTGAGGCTCATTGAGGAGCATGGCGTGCAGACCATTACCTCCGCCATCAATAATCTGACTACGCATTCACACGCTGATTATGTGGTTTCAACCGCTCATAAATCCAAAGGTCTAGAATGGAATAGAGTACAGATAGACGATGACTTTTTGTACGATGTCAATCGCCAAACGGTCAAAATCAGTCCCGAGGAGCTGCGTCTGTTATACGTGGCATGCACGCGAGGCAAAGACGTGTTAGACGTGGATGGCATCAAAGAGTTGCTGTCAGGGCTGGCAGGTGATAAAAAACTGATTTATGGCTAGGGTTGGTTTTAACTTAGTCTTAATGTGAAGCAGGGCATCAAAGATGAGTTGTCTGCAGGCATCGCAACCAAAAATCATAAAATAAAGGGCTATCGTACAATGACAGATAGCCCTAAATTGTTATTTGGTCGGAGTGGCGGGATTCGAACTCGCGACCCCTTGCACCCCATGCAAGTGCGCTACCAAGCTGCGCTACACCCCGAACAGGCGACCATTATAACATGATTTTATGAGATTGCAAATGTTAATTTAGCATTTGCCAAATTTCCCGAATGCCTGACAAAGCAGTGGTTTCTAGAAATATTCCACCTTTGGGTATGTTGCCATCCCTTGGATTGATGCGAATCAGGCGTGGGGCAAATTGTTCACTAAACCGACGTACGGTTGGTATGGCAATCCCAGCACCAATTTCGATGACGATAGGGTTTGGGTAGGTCATCAAAAAATCGCGTAAGCGTAAGGCTTGCTCGTCGGTTCTCTCTGACCGCCAAGCCCAGTCTCCAAACATCAAGATGTTGGGGCGAGCTAAACGCCCGCAATGTGGGCAGGTGGGTAGTTCACCGAGCCATTCACAGTGTTCGTTGTCAATGACAGGGTTTAAGCTGTCCGCTGTCCAAATAACATCGCAGCAAGGCGTGGTGCATTGCAAATGATGAATAGAACCATGGCATTCATACACGCATCGATCATCAAATCCTGCCTTAACGAACTGACCATCTACATTACTGGTGAAGACGAAATACGGCAAATGAAGTTTATTTGCTATGTCCAGCAGTTGTGTAAAACCTTCATGTGGGATGGTATGGCGATATAAGTTTAGACGGTGACCGTAAAACCCCCATGCCAGATGAGGGTTATCTACAAAGGCTTTTGGATTGGCAATGCTGGTAAAGTCCATCCGTTGTCGCCCAAGCTCAGGATAGGCTTGCCACATGCCAGCATTACCCCGAAAATCGGGCAGTCCAGAATCCACGCCCATCCCCGCACCTGCGGTGATAATCAGACTGTCGGCGGATTTTAGTAATGATTCAAATTGACTGAAGGTTTTTTCATGCGATGTTTTCATCATGAATCAAAAAAAATAAAACGGTTTGAATGGCTCATTTGTTCGGTGACAAGGTTTTGTACAAAATAAGTTTTATGAATGTGCTTAATTTTGTAAAGCTTCCATCATATTAACATAAGCCATCTAAGGACATGATAATTTTTTGTAAATTCTTGATATCATGATAAGCTTGATAAATGATGGATCATGGTTATATGCCAAAATCGCTGAACGAGCCGATGCCAAAGCCAACAAAGACTTTGCCAAAGCTGATGGCATTCGTGAAGAACTCAAGGCTCAAGGCATTGAGCTTGAGGACAGCCGAGCAGACACCACTTGGCGGAGGGTGGGGTAATCTTGATTGCAAAGCTGATTTGCATCCATTAAAATAAGAAGGCTTGATGGCACCCAAAAGCCAGCAGAGCACATTACTTAATATAGATAATCAACCACTGGTACATCTAAGGCGATATAATGAATAAATTAACCCCTGCCATGACATTATTAGGCATAAGTATCTTAATGGCGGGCTGTCAGTCATCCTTGACCAAACAGTCCACTGTCGCTGCCACCAGCACGCACGTGCTACAGTTTAACCCAGCAGCCTACCAAACCCTTGATGTAACGGTCAATAACCAAACCATCAAAGTGCGTGCCTATGAAAATATCGTCTATGTCGCAAATCCTGTGGACAGCGCTTATCAGTCCATGAACATCTATATCCCCGAAAGCTATTTTCAAGGCAAAACCATCAATGGCTATACGGCAGATACCGCTCCGATTTTTATGCCCAATGCGGTGGGTGGCTATATGCCTGCAAGACCAATGATGGTAGGGACAGGTCGTGATGACAAACCAAACAGCGTTTCACAGGCGCTTCATCAAGGGTTGATTGTTGCGTCGGCAGGGGCAAGGGGTCGCACTCTAAAAAGCGAGCAGGGCGAGTATTATGGCAAAGCCCCTGCGGCGATTGTGGATTTAAAGGCGGCGGTGCGTTATCTTAAGGCAAATGATGACGTGATGGCAGGTAATGCAGACAAGATTATTGTCAATGGCACGTCAGCAGGCGGGGCGATGACAGCGCTACTTGGAGCGACAGGCGATAGCACAGACTATGCGCCGTATTTGGATAAATTGGGCGCTGCCAAAGCGTCAGACAGTGTGTTTGCGGTGTCTAGCTACTGCCCAATTACCAACCTTGAGCACGCTGACATGGCATATGAGTGGCAACTGGCAGACGTTACCGATTACAAAAAAATGTCCATCACCATGCTGGATTATAATGTCAAGCGTGAATTGGTCGCAGGCAAATTAACCGACAGCGAAAAACAAACCGCCCAAGCCTTAAAGCAAGAGTTTCCCAGTTATGTCAATGGCTTAAAGCTAAAAGGTCATGATGGTAAGCTTTTGACATTGGATAAAGACGGCAATGGCAGCTTTAAAGATGAAGTGATTTATTATTTAAATCAATCGGTTAATACCGCCCACAAGCAAGGCGTGGATTTAAGCGGTTATGCCTTTTTGGCACAAAAAAAATCTACCGAGCCGTATTATATCGCTGATTACAGTGGATTTTTGAAAACTTATACGGGTCGCTCAAAAACGCCGCCTGCCTTTGACGCATTCGATTTGTCCGCAGGCGAGAACAATTTGTTTGGCAGTGCCACCACCGACAATCGCCATTTTACTGCCTTTGGGGTAAAACATAACACCGCCCAAAACGCCCAAACAGCGGACGCACACACCGTTAAACTGATGAATCCAATGGCGTATTTGGACGACAAAACGGTCAAAACCGCCCAGCATTGGCGCATTCGTCATGGGGCAAAAGACAGCGATACGGGCTTTGCCATTCCTGTAATTTTGGCGACCAAACTAAAAAATCAAGGCAAAGATGTTAATTATGCCATGCCGTGGGGTCAAGGCCATGGCGGCGATTATGATTTGGACGAATTATTTGCTTGGATTGATGGCGTTGCTAAAAAATAACCCAAAGCCATCAGCCTAAGTCAAAAAAATCCCAAAGTTTTAAAGCTTTGGGATTTTGGTTTGTGGCTTAAATTATTTGGGTTCAACCAAGATTTTGACTTGGCTTTTTTCTTTGACCAGTGCTTCAAAGCCTTCTTCAACGATGTCATCAATTTTGATGCGTTTGGTTACCAGTTTGTCTTTGCTAAAATAGCCTTGTTCCATCAGTTTAAGCACTGCAGGGAACACATCACGATAAGCGATGATGCCTTTGACGGTTTTTTCTTTGATGACGATTTCGTTGGGGTGGATAGATGCTTCACCTTCCCAAATGCTCACAATCACACACTCACCGTCATTTTTAATGGCTTCAATGGATTGTTTTAGTACAGGGGCAACGCCCGTTACTTCAAAAGACACGTCCGCACCGCCGCCTGTTAGGCGTTTGATTTCGGCAACGGCGTTTACTTTGGCAGGGTCAATGACAATCGCTCCAAGTTCGGCAGCTTTGGCTTGACGCTCGGCAGACAGCTCAACGGCATAAATTTCGGTCGCTCCAGCAGCACGCAAGGCTTCAATAACCAATAGTCCAATCGGACCGCAGCCAAACACCGCAGCGGTATCGCCTGCTTTGAGTTTGCTTTGGCGTACTGCGTACAGGGCGACGGCAGCAGGTTCGGTCAATGCCCCTTGCTCATAATCAATGCTGTCGGGCAGTTTGTGCACAAGTTCGGCATCTACCACGCAAAATTCGGCAAAGCCACCATCAGCCATTAAGCCCACAAAGCCTAAGTTTTCGTCCAGGTTGTATTTGCCTTTTAGACCGTTTTTGGCAAGGATTGGCTCAACGGTTACACGGTCGCCCACTTGTACACCAGTAACATCGCTGCCTACTTCTACGATTTCGCCAGAAAATTCATGACCCATGGTGATGGGGGCTTTTTGACCTGAATAGGGGTGGTTATTTTGGATGGGGATAAACATGGGTCCGACTAGATATTCGTGTAAATCCGAACCACAAATGCCTGTGTATTTGACGGCGATTTTGACTTGGTGGGCTTTGGGGCTAGGAATGGGGGCGGTTTCAACACGGATATCACGCTGACCATACCAGCGGGCAACTTTCATGCTCATAGAAGTTCCTTAAATTGACTGTCAAAAATTTGACCTTTTTTTACATTGGGGCAGGGGGGATTTTATCAAGGAGGTCTTTGGAAATTAACGGGTATAATTTAGACAAAAGATGTATAAAAGACGGACGGGGCTTGTTACGATGTGATGTGGGCTTGTTTGTTGCAGGAGGATTTCACTTTTGGGTTAAAATGGATGTCAGGTATCATGAACCAAAGTTTTTCAAAAATACTCATCTGCTGCATGCTTGCTATACCAATTTTTTTGTAACAAAATGTAAAATTTTTTACAAAACTTAGCTGGGATACGAGGTCGGTTCAGTCAAACCACCATCATCAGTAATCAATAATTATAACTTGGTAAGCGTGTGTAAAATTACTTGAAAGCACATTTGTTTTAAAACAAAATAAGCACAGAGTAAGCACAGAGACAGGCATTTTGCTTGCTCTGACCCCCCAATCCTAAACTTTTTATTTTGAGGTGTAGTATGAAATCAATCTTATCAACCTTTGTATTAGGCACTGCTTTGACCTTAGCCATGACTGGTACTGCTCATGCGGACGACCACAACTGTAAAGGCAGTCTTGGAAAACAACACATTGATGGAGATGTGGTGGTGCGTAGTGGTACTTGCACCTTGAATGGCACCACTGTGGATGGCAATGTTAAAGTGTATTCAGGGGGTGTTTTAAGAGCGAGCAACGCACAAATTGATGGTGATATTCAGGCCGAAAAAGCCAAATCTGTGACCGTCAATGGTGGTTCGGTTAATGGCAACATCCAAATCAAACAAAGCGGTGCCATCAGCCTCTCAAAGGTGAGCGTTGATGGCGACATTCAACTATTTAGCAACCGTGCCAGTGCCAAAGTAGAAAATAACACAGTTAATGGCAACTTACAATGTAAGAGTAACAGCAAGCAACCCACAGGCAAAGCAAACCGTGTAAGTGGTAACAAAGAAGACCAATGCCGTGCTTTATAAGCCAACATACTCAGTGACATAAAAAAGCTGGGGTTAGCTAGCCCTAGCTTTTTATGTCAGCTGATGATAACCAACGTAATCATCCTGCCAAAACATTCTAACCATAAATCTTTTGAATGTTCAGCCCAACATTGTACTTGCTGATTGATGATATCAAGACGATTGACCGCCCAAAAAGCCTAAGTATTGGTTTTATTTTATGGACGAATAAAGACTTTAGGGTAAGTCTGATTTTGATGACAAATTTTTTGGTATAATTTTATGTTAAGTTTATGATCAATCACTTATAAATATCTTGTCTTAGCCATTTGGTCGCCAGATATTTGGTGCCTGTAATCACAGGAATACTGGCGTGCAAGGACAGTTTATCAGGCTCGCCTGTGGGTAGTACATCAGCAAAATACACCACCATGCCTGCTTTGGGGCGAATTTCTAAATTGACACTGGGAAAGCGTGTCGCACCGCCTGCGTCCACATCGGATAAATACATCAAAAACGTGCCCACACGCTGTCCGCCCACCGCCATGTTCTTTTGACCACCCAAGGTATTGGGGTCAAAAAAGTCAAAATGTGCCTTATACTCGCCGCCCTTGCCATAGCGAAGTACCTGCACGCCTTCGCCCCTGTCTATATCCCAATGAATCAGCTTAGCAATACGCTGCTCTATGACTGTGATAAAGGCATTTTCGCCCCGAATAAAGGCGGTGTTCATGCTGGTGCGGTGCGGATTTTTGACAAAATCGCCTGTGGCATCATCAACGACGGTCGCGTCCAAAAACTTATTTTCGGATAATTGAATCAGCGTCTGGCATTCATCAGCACTTAAAAACCCATCAATCACCACCAAATACGGCTTATCACATGCCATGGTAATATGACACGTCCGCCTATCATCAAGTGGTAGGCTGTTTTGGCTGGTATCTATAAAGGGCAAGGCAACATTTGGCTTGTGTATCAAAGTGTTGGCAAAGTTGCCAAAGCCATGTTCACAAAGTGTCTGGGCAAGGGTGGCTAGGGGTACTTGGCGTTTGATGTTGGTGTCTAGCCAGTCTTGCCATTCGGGGGGTAGGTTATGACTCATGCACGTTCTCATTTTTATTAAAAAAAGCAATTAAATCAGATTTGATTGTCTTTTCTCGCTCAATAATATCTTCTTTTAACCAATCATCTTTTGGATAATTGGCTAATTCTTTAATGGTTGCAATATCTGATTCTTGGTATTTTAGCTTCTTTTTCCCAAAATAACCATTGCCAGCTTCTCTATTAAGCTTGTATTCAAAGACAATTTTATTGCCTAAATTATCTAAATAATAATTGGCATCTTGCTTTTGCCAGCCATTATAGTTGGTATTTTGCCACCTGGTTGGAAAAATGTGCTCAATATCAAACTTATCTATCAAGTCTTTTTGATTCTCATTCAAATAAGCGTGTAAAATCAATAAGGCTTTTGTTATTCTTGACGATGAATGCTCACTGATTTTTTGCGAAAACAGTTCGCTATTTAATTCAACACCGTATTTATATTGATGATTGGTTGATTTTTCAAAAGCAACACAGGCTTTAAAAATATCATCTTTAATGGCATTTACCGTTGGTTTGTCAATAAATTTTACAAACAAAAATGCAAGTAAACTTTCTAGCATTTTCTCAAACATAATTTCAAAATTATTATCGTCCTTATGCTTCATAAAGAAAACGCTTACCGCATATTTCCAATATTCATTGGGATAACACCAAAGACAATTTAACCATTTCTTTGAATTAAATGAAAATTTGTAATCAATATCACTATTTTTGTAGTTTTGATCAATAAATTTCCAAAAATCTGCCAAAGCCATAAGTTCTGACATATTCACTTTTTCAAGCTGTGAAGATTTATTTTCTGTATAAAATCTACGTAAGCCAATTTCTTTTGATGAATCTCCATCTCTTGCTCGTAAAATGTGCATATAGTAACGGAAAACATCATCAATGCTAATATTAGCTTTTTCACAAATCTGTGTCAATTCTTTCCAAGTGTCGGTAAACTCTTTTCTATTTTTGCTCTTTTTGTATAATTGAGCTTTAAAAATATCAGAATCAGATAATGGTAATCCCCTATCATTTAATGTTGAAAATATGGTTAAAGCGGTGTCTTGAGTATCGCATTCAATGGGTAATATGATGCATTTTTTTAAAATACAAATACAAAGTTTTTTCCAGTTTAATGGCTCGTTTTTGGCATACTCATCACATTTTTCTTTAAAAAATAGATAATTGGTAGAATAATTATCTTTGTGTTTGTCATCTGCATTGCCTGTTTGCAATATGTGATGAAAAATCTCATTATTTTCTTCGGTTGCTACTTCTGATAAGATATGAATGGTGGAAAAATCAGTAACATTTTCTGATAATTCATCAATATCCCAAAGGCATTTTCCAATTTGCTTTTTTAGCCCATTGACTTCATCATCTTGTGGCATGCTTTCTAATTTTTTGTAAAAAGCTCGCAATAATAGCATTAGAGAAGTGATGCGTTGTTGCCCATCAATAACTTCTTTATTGCCACTTTCGTTACCATAAGAAACGATGGTGCCTAAAAAATAGGTTGATTCTTTTTTGCTTCCTTCATTTTGAAAGAAAAACTCCAAATCATTCCAAAGTGTTTCACAGTTTTCAAGTTCCCATTTATAAGGTCTTTGATAATCTGGAATAATAAATCTTTTATTATCCATAGAGCCAAAGAATTCTGCGATTGTCTTTTTGCTTACATTTAATTCTGCCATTTAAATTCTCCAAAATATTTACAAAAAAATAAGCCCAATCCTATTTAGACTTGGGCTTATCACTTTACCCAATCAACTTCTTCAACAGCTCATTGACTTGGGCGGGATTGGCTTTGCCACGGCTGGCTTTCATTACCTGACCGACCAGACCATTAAAGGCTTTTTCTTTTCCGCCTTTATATTCATCTACCATGGTTTGATTATTTGCCAAAACTTCTTTAATGATGGCTTCAATCGCTCCTGTATCGGTTTCTTGTTTTAAGCCTTTTTCGGCAATAATTTCATCGGCAGAATGATTGCTTTCCCACAGATAATTAAATACTTCTTTAGCAATTTTACCGCTGATGGTATTATCCAAAATACGAACAATTAATTCTGCCAAACGTTTGGCGCTGATTGGCGACTCATTAATGGTTAATTCGTTTTTATTTAACGCACCTGACAATTCGCCCATTACCCAGTTGGTGCAGATTTTGGCGTGAGATGAACCCACGATAGCGACCACATTTTCAAAATAATCGGACAATTCTCGGCTACCATTTAGCACGTTAGCGTCATAAACAGACAGCCCAAATTCATTGACAAAACGCTCTTTACGAGTGCTTGGCAGCTCTGGCATATCGGCTTTGACTTTTGCCAAAGTTTCTTCGGAAATCACCACGGGCAATAGGTCGGGGCAGGGGAAATAGCGGTAATCGTTGGCTTCTTCTTTGGTGCGCATGGCACGAGTTTCATCACGCTCGGGGTCATATAGGCGAGTGGCTTGCACGACTTTGCCGCCATCTTCAATCACGTCAATTTGTCGTTCAATTTCTGACTTGATGGCTCGCTCGATAAAACGAAATGAGTTTAGGTTTTTTAGCTCGCAGCGTGTGCCAAAGGGCGTATTGGGCTTGTGTACAGACACGTTGATGTCGGCACGAAACGAGCCTTCCGCCATAATCGCATCGGATATGCCAAGCCAAGTTACCAGTTCGTGAATGGTCTTAACATAAGCAACCGCTTCTTCTACCGAACGCATATCAGGCTCAGAGACAATTTCAATGAGTGGCGTGCCTGCACGGTTAAGATCCACACCTGTCATTTGTGGTACAGCGTCATGTACCGATTTGCCGGCGTCTTCTTCTAAATGTGCACGGGTAATGCCAATGCGTTTGCTGTATTCGTCTTTGCTGCCTGCATTGACGAGAATATCAATATAACCTTTGCCAACAATGGGATTTGCCATTTGCGTGGTTTGATAGCCTTTGGGCAAATCAGGATAAAAATAGTTTTTGCGGTCAAAGGTATTATACATACCCAGTTCGGCATTAATGCCTAAGCCAAACTTTAAGGCACGCTCAATCACGCCTTCATTTAATACAGGCAGCGCCCCCGGAAAACCCAAATCCACGATGGTGGCTTGGGTGTTAGCTTCTGCCCCAAAGGTGGTGGGGGCGTTTGAAAAGATTTTGCTGTCGGTGTTTAATTGGCAATGAATTTCAATACCAATCACGACTTCATAGCCGTCAATTAAAGGGGCTTGGTGGGTCATAAGATTTTTTCCTAGATTTTTACATAACTGAAATTAAAAAATTAAGTGATACTCGCTAAGTGATGAACGCCTTGTGTCTTTGATAACTTTTTGTCAAATGTCCAAAACTCATAATGATTATCCAAACTATTACAAAAGATTAAATAATCTGAAAAATCAGCATTGGAAGTTCTAAAAAGTGATAAAGCGTGATGATATTGAGCGTGTTTTTCTAAAATAAACACATCGTGCTTGGATAATTTATCCAATACCAATAAAACTTCTGCTTTACTAAACTGATAAGCACTTTCTAAAACCCAAACCAATTCTATTTGTACAATTTGAGAAATATAGACTTGATTTTTATCGGACAAAAGGTGCCGCACCAATTCAATTTGATGGTTGTTGTCATCTTGAACAAATAAGCGTACCAAAATATTGGTATCGATGGCGATGGTCTTATCATTCATCACTGACCACCACGCATTGCGATGGCTTTATCCATTTCTTCTAGACTGATACTTTTATCGCTTTTGAGCGTACCAAAAAACTCATCAAAAGCACCCGCAGATTTTTTTTGAGTGGTTTTTTTGTTTAGATAATATTGGATAAATTCAGAGAATAATTGCTCCAAATTATCATCGTTATCAATACCATCTAATACATAATGATATTGATTTTTGCTGGTCGTAATGGTGATTTTTTCCATAGATAAATCCTGATAAAGCAAAGCATTATTTTAAAGTTTATCATTGTTAATCAATTGATTTAGCGACTAAACCATGATAATTTGACCATCATATTGAGCAATTTTTTCATCAACGGTCATCAATATTAAATTTTCACAATGTGATTGAGCAATCAGCATTCTATCAAAAGGGTCTTTTGTTTAATTTGTGATGATTTTGAATTGCCTAAAGCAAAATATGAGTATCTAATAAATCATTCATGAATTATCCTTTAAATACCCATCAAAACCATCAACGTCAATATCATCAAAATCATCAGGCACATCAAAAGGTTCTGCACCGTCTAAGCGATGATAAGCCAAAGGTTTTTTGCTCTTTTGCATTAGATACTCACGAAATGCCGTCATAAATACGGTTTCAAATTCATGGTCATCTACGGTTTGTACCATCTTTGCAAAGTCATCTTCAAAATTAACATGATAGGTTTTATGATTAATTTGAAAAATGGCTTGTTGCATTGCTTTGACTCCAAATGATAGAAAGTTGTCAAATCACAAACTTGGACTTGCCAAATGATGATTGCTGGTCTGCTGATAAATATGAGTAGTCGCAAGCAGCTTACTTTCTGCCCAATATTTACCAATCAATTGCAAGCCCACAGGCAGTCCATTGGCTTGACCAACTGGGTGGCTGATGGCGGGCAGCCCTGCCAAATTCACCCCAATGGTATAAACATCACCCAAATAAATGCTGGCTGGGTCTAAATCTTCACCCAGTTTATAGGCGGTCGTTGGGGCGGTGGGACTGGCGATGATGTCGCACTTTTCAAAGGCTTTGGCAAAGTCTTGGGCAATCAGACGGCGCACCTTTTGCGCTTTGATATAATAAGCGTCAAAATACCCTGCCGATAGGGCATAAGTGCCCATGATGATACGGCGCTGCACTTCTGCGCCAAAACCTTCAGAGCGTGTGCGGGTGTACAAATCTTGCAAATCTTTGGGATTTTCACAGCGATAACCAAAACGTACGCCATCAAAGCGAGATAGGTTAGAGCTGGCTTCGGCAGGGGCAAGTAAATAATAAGTTGCCAGTGTGATTTTGGGGTCGGTGATATCCACTTCTACAATGCTTGCCCCAAGGCTTTCGTAGTGGGCTAGAGCAGCTTTAATGCTGTTTTCTACATCAGCGTCTAAACCTTCACCAAAATAAGCTTTGGCAATGCCGATTCTTAAGCCTGCCAACGGTTTTTCTTGGCTCAGTTTGTTTTGGGCGTCCTTGATGGCAGCGATGTAATCAGGCACATCGGTTTTGATGCTGGTGGCGTCTTTGGGGTCGTAGCCTGACATCGGCTGTAACAGATATGCACAGTCTAGGGCGGATTTGCCAAACGTGCCTGCTTGGTCAAGGCTTGACGCATAAGCAATCATGCCATAGCGAGACACACGCCCATAGGTGGGCTTGATGCCTGTAATCCCACAAAAATGAAGCAGGCTGACGAATTGAGCCGCCCGTATCAGAGCCTGTCGCCACAGGCACAAACCCTGCCGCCACCGCCGCTGCACTGCCACCTGACGAACCCCCCGGTACACGCCCCAAATCCCAAGGATTGTGTACTGCGCCATAGTAGGATTTTTCGTTGTCCGAACCCATGGCAAATTCGTCCATGTTGAGCTTGCCAAGGCTTACCATACCTGCATTTTGGATATTTTCTACGATGGTGGCATTATAAGGCGACACAAAGTTATAAAGCATTTTTGAGCCACAGGTGGTCAAAACCCCTTGAGTACAAAAAATGTCTTTGTGCGCCATCGGAACGCCAAGCAAAGGACGGCTGTCGCCTTTGGCACGCAAGTCATCGGCAAATTTGGCTTGCTCACGAGCCAAATCGGCAGTTACGGTAATAAAGCTGTTGATTTGTTTGTCTAGGCTGTCAATGCGGCCCAGCAGATGGTTGGTGAGTTCTGCCGAGCTAAATTGCTTGGTTTTTAGACCGTCTGATATTTCTTGGATGGATAGGGTGTGTAAAGTTGTCATATGATGCCTTTATCGGATGTTAAGATAAAATGTTAAGAGATTTTGCTGAGAGAAAAAGTGTCTAAATTGTCCATTCGTCTGTGATGATGGCGACTAAATACGGTCTGCCTTGATAAGTCTCAAATACCAGTCGCAATGCTCGCCAATCCATATAATGCCAATGCGATGTGCCTTGATGGTAAAACTCCACAAAATCAGCATTGGGATACTGCTCAGTTAGGTTGTTTAGGCTATTGCCATGACTTTGAAATTGATTAGCAGATGGCACGACATGGAAAAATTCATTCTTTCGAACCACCCAATCATCTAGGTACTTTGGCAAGGTTTCAATATACACTTCACCTGTACCATCCTTTTCGCCCCAAGTAAACTTTATCCGCGACTTTTTTAGGTATTTTTTAAAGTCAGCTTGACTAAATACTTTATCCGTCTTGGGATTAACATAGGCGTACATACTAAATCGTACCCCTTTTTTGGGATGAATGTGAGGCGTGATGTGTGTGTATTGTTTGTTAGATAAAGCGGTGTTTATGGTGGTAGCGACTTTGACAAATGGGGCTTGAATGCTGTTATTTGTTTGAGCACTCGTATGTACTTTGGTATCTGCATGAGCGATTGGCGTATAGAGAATACAAGTGGAGATTGCCAACATGACGCTCACTCTAAGTTTTGTACTGTTTATTAGCAGATTCATAAGATACCCGTATTTATTGTCCTATCGATGACCTGATATAGCTAAGAAAGACAACTCCTTGGTTGTATCAGACATGGTCAGTTTGGAACTACTCAATCACTTGTGGCACAAGGTATAAGCCATCTTGTACCGCAGGGGCGACCGATTGATTGGCACTGCGATCAATGTCGGTGGTGGGCACATCTTGACGCAGTGGCTGACAGCTTTCGTGAATGTTGGCAAGGGGTTTAACATTGTCAGTATTGACATCGCTTAGCACATTCATCATGGCTAGGATTTTATCAAGACTGCCCGCATAGCTTTGGATGGTGGCATCATCAAGGCAAAGACGAGACAGATTGGCACAGTTTTGTACATCTTGGGTGGTGATGGTCATAAGATTTTCCTGTATTAATTGTTCATAAAGCATGATTGCTGATAAAATGTAGATAATTTTACCATAAACTCCATCATTTCAGATAGTTAAAATGACCATAAGCGGCTTGAGAGTTATCTAAGGTCTCTTGTAAATCTATTTTTGCATTTATTTCATTTATATTAATTTTGGTAATTTTTGGTAACTATGATTAAAAATTGGCTAATTTCTCCCATTCTGCAAAAAATTCTTGCAAATTCGGTAAATTTTTTCGCAATTCATCATGATTTTTTTTGTGTAAATCGGTATAATTTACCACAATTTTTTAACCATTTGGCATCTGGCGAAATTTTAATCATATTTTTCATTCATTGGTCAAGATGACAAATGAAGTTGCCTTGCCGTTTTTATTTTTGGAATTATTCGCTATGAATCTGCTAGGATTTTTATCTACCAACATCGCCATTGATTTGGGCACAGCCAACACCTTAATTTATGCTCCTGGTAAGGGGATTGTGCTTGATGAACCGACGGTGGTGGCGTTGCGCTCTAATCGCACCCAGAACCCAACAGTGGCAGCAGTAGGTATTGATGCCAAGCAGATGCTCGGACGTACGCCTGATAACATCACTGCCATTCGCCCTCTAAAAGACGGGGTGATTGCAGATTTTGAAGTCACTCAGCAGATGTTAAAACATTTCATCAAAAAAGTAAAAGTCAAACGTTTTTTGGCTGACCCAAATGTGGTGGTGTGTGTGCCTTGTAAGTCCACTTTGGTTGAGCGTCGTGCTATTGAAGAGGCCGTGCGTAGTGCAGGAGCAAATAGCGTACATATTTTAGAAGAGCCCATGGCAGCAGCGATTGGTGCAGGTCTGCCTGTGCATGAAGCCAGCGGCTCTATGGTGGTGGATATCGGTGGTGGTACGACAGAGATTGCGGTGATTTCTCTGTCAGGTTGCGTATATTCAGATTCTATCATCATCGGCGGTGACAAATTTGATGATGCCATCATCAACCATGTCAAGAAAAATCATGGCTGCTTTATTGGTGAGACCACCGCTGAACGCATCAAAAAAGAAGTAGGTACCGCCATTTTTGATGACAAAGAGAATTTGGAGGTGGAAGTGCGTGGACGCTCGATGGCAGAAGGTGTGCCAAAGACATTTACGGTTACCTCTAAAGAAATCCAAGAAGCCCTCGCTGAACCCGTTGCAGGGATTGTGGATGCGGTTAAGCTTGCGTTGGAGCAAACACCTCCTGAGTTATCATCTGACATCGCCGAGCATGGCGTGGTATTGACAGGAGGTGGAGCATTGCTTCGCAATTTGGATAAGCTCATTTCTAAAGAGACAGGTCTGCCTGTATTTGTCGCCGAAGACCCTTTGACTTGCGTCAGTCGTGGTGGCGGTAAAGCATTGGAATTCATTCATAACAAGTCGCTTTCCATGATTTTTGTATGAATAAAACCAACATGGGCGGTGTTTACGCACCGCTTTTTGTATTTTGGCGATAAAATGCATCGGCAATCCATTTGATAGATGCAAATAACAAGGTCTGGTCATGCTTCCTAGTCTTTTTTCACAAAAACCCATCTTTGCACGCATGACCGTGGCATTTTTGGTGCTTGCCTTGATTTTGATGCTGCTCAATAGTAAAAACCCTGAATGGTTTGATGGCATTCGTCGTCTTAGTCATGCTTCGATGCAGCCCATCTATCAAGCTTCCGTTGGTCCCTCTTATGCCATGGAATACGCCCAAAATGCTGTTTATACCAAAGAATCTTTGCGTCGTGAAAACATCCGCCTACAAGCAGAGCTGCTCCAAGCACGAGCCAAATTACAGACCCAAGATTACCTACTCGCTCAAAATGCTCGATTAAAAGGTGTGCTTAGCACAACTCAGTCTAGCGAGCATCATCTGCTATTGGCTCGAATTATAGGCACTGATTCTAACCCCTTAAAGCAAGTGGTGGTGCTAAATAAAGGCATGAATGATGGTGTTCAGATAGGACAGACGGTCATTGATGAAAATGGCATCTTAGGTCAGATTGTGAATGCTTACGCCAATACCAGTCGCCTACTGTTGATTACCGATGAGCAGCAATCGGTTGCAGTGGTGGTTGCTCGCACAGGACAACGTGCCATGGTGTCGGGTGGTGGTAGACCTGACAGCCTAAGTCTGGATTATATTTTTAAGACCGCAGACGTGCAAGTGGGCGATGAGCTCATTTCATCAGGTCTTGGCGATCGCTTTCCGGCAGGCTATAAAGTAGGCAGTGTTCTAGATATTGATACCACACGAACTGATAATTTCGCTGACATCCGAGTAAATCCTGCTGCTGACTTTTTAAACAGCAATCATGTACTCATACTGCAGCCCAAAGACAGTATTACCTCAACAGCCGAATAAATGCCATTAAATAAACAGATGGCTTAGGCATGACACACAACCAGCTTCATCCCAATACCACTCATGAATTCAAAGCCCTTTCTCATCATTGGCATCATCACCAGTTTCGTGGTGGCATCCATGTTAAACGTCTACCCCTTGGGGCATGACATGGCAAGATTACGCCCCATGTTTTTGGCGATGGTACTTGCTTTTTGGGTAATGTATCGTTCACCCATGCTGGGTGTTTGGGTGGTATTTTTAGTGGGCATCATCTCAGATTTGCTTCTTGGGACGCACCTTGGGCATCAGGCATTTAGTGCGGTACTGATGACATTTGTGTTACGTGTCTTGCTGCTTTATACCAAAGAACTCACTTTGTCTCAAGCATGGATGCTAGGAGCGATTGCTTTGACTGTTTATCAGGTGGCACTCTGGATATTACAAGCATTTTCACACAATGAGTTTTCTTGGTTGGGCATGGGTTCACTCATCAGTAGCATTATTTTATTTCCTGTATTTTGGTATCCTTTATATTGGATAAATCGCCAGCTAAAAGAGAGGGCGTTTTAATGAATTCACCCATTATTTTGGCATCTACCTCTGCTAGAAGGCATGAATTATTATCACAGCTCAACTTGCCTTTTGTGGTAGAGCCTGTGGAAATTGACGAGCGTATTTGTGTGGGTGAAGAGCCTGATGACTATGTCATGCGTATGGTTCAAGCCAAAACGGAGGTTGCTTGTGCGAATGTGACAAATGGACTGGTCATCACGGCAGACACGATTGGCGTCATAGATGGTGAGATTCTTACAAAACCCACTGATAAAGCCCATGCCTTTGCCATGTGGGATAAGCTATCTGATAACCGGCATGAGGTTTGGACGGTGGTGTGTGTGAGTGCGATGGCGGGTGGTGTCATCAAGCACCAAAAAACCATTAAAGTGGTTACGGATGTGCATTTTATCAAATTGACCAATGAGCAAAAAGAGCGGTATTGGGCAACAGGCGAGCCAAGTGATAAGGCGGGAGCATATGCCATTCAAGGAGGTGCGATGTCTTGGGTGCGTGCCATCAGCGGCAGTTATACCAATGTTGTTGGTCTACCTCTGGCTGAGACCACAACGCTCATTCATGACAGCCTAAGTTTGATGGATACATAAGTCATTCTGGATGTTCTTAGCATACCGATTCTATTTTTGTTAATACGCCATGTCAAAACACGCTCTACTTAACGTCACGCCTTTTGAGACTCGTCTTGTCATTACCAATGAAGGCAGGCTTGACGAGGTTTTTATTGAGCGAGCCAGAAAACGTAGTTTGGTGGGGGACATCTATTTAGGTACGGTAATCAGGGTGCTGCCTGCGATGGGGTCGGTGTTTGTTGACATTGGACGTCAGAGGTCAGCCTTTTTATCTCAAAGCGATATCACTCTGCCACATCGTGCATCATTACAAGATGAGGTGGCAAATGCTTCTGTAACAACACTACCTCTGGCTCATTTTCCCTTACAAACCTCTTTTGCATCCACCAAACCCATTAAATCATCTCGTACTGAACCACTGCCTAGAGTGGGTGAGCGTGTGGTGGTACAAGTTACCAAAGACGAATATGGCACAAAAGGTGCAAGAGTTACCATGCACATCGCCTTGGCTGGTCGCTACTTAGTGTATCTGCCAACATCACCTAAACTGGCAGGAGTCTCAACTCGCATCACCAAAAAAAGCCACAGGGCTAGGCTAAAGGCTCATCTTGATATATTGCTTGCCCAGTCATCGCTGATGGGTGGGATTATTGCTCGAAGTGCGTGCAAGTTGCCATTGATGCAAAATAGTAAGATGCATGATGTGCCAGCAGAACTTAGTGAGTGTTTGCAAGCAGACTTGGCATATCTTGGCGGACTATGGGATGACATCAGCCAAGCACGCAGACAGGCAAGTTTAAATAAGGCAAAATTTGCATTATTACATCAAGAACTTCCTTTGCCTGAGCGAGCGTTAAGGGATATATTAACAGAGGAGGTTGAGAGTGTTTGGGTGGATGATAAGGCAGCTTATGAACGACTGCTTTACGCCAGTCAGCAGCTAATGCCATCCATGGCATCATCGATTAACCATCATGATGATTCTGTACCGTTATTTGGTCGCTCCATTGATGTCAACCCAAGCACATCAGAATTAAAAACACCAAGCATAGAAACTCAGCTTGAACATGCTTTATCGCGTCATTGCCCTTTACCGTCAGGGGGCTATCTTATCATTGAGCATACTGAGGCGATGACCACCATTGATGTCAATACAGGTTCGTTTGTAGGGCGGGGCAGAGTAAGCAAGGATATGGTCTTTCATACGAATCAAGAGGCAGCAAGCATCATCGCTCGAGAGATTCGTGTGCGTAACATTGCAGGCATCATCATCATAGATTTTATTGACATGAGTGAGGCGTTGCACCGTCAGCAAGTACTAGATACGTTTTTTAAAGCACTTCAAGCCGATCCTGCTACGACTAACATCACCCAAATCAGTGAGCTTGGTTTGGTCGAAATGACTCGTAAACGCACCCATCCTAGCTTGTCTGAGGAGCTGTGTATGCCTTGCCCAAGTTGTGATGGAACAGGGAGAATTAAGAGCGTGGAAACGGTGGCATTTGAAGTGTTAAGGGCAGTCATGAGTAAATTGGCGAATATCACCATATCCAAACAACCAACAGTAACCATCAAGACAAGCCAAATAGTGGCAGATTATTTGCAAGTCCATCAAGATTTAATGAATTTACAGCATCTGACCAATGCCGTCATTCGTCTGGATATTGATGCATCTTATCATCAAGAGCAATACATCATTTTGGTGGAGTAGTGCTTCTAAAACGATTCAATGACAGCAACAACCAAAAATCCATCAATCAGCATAATCAAAAATGATTCATTTGCTAAAATTGTAATATTTTGTAACTTTGATAGATTTTACAACAAAAGCCGCTGATTTTAGAGAAAATTTTATCGTTGCACCTAACATTTCCCTTGCTTTCTATGATTTTTCGTGTATAATACGCACACTTTATCTTGTTTAGCGTTGTATTTAAGTCATTCATTTAACTTAAATCAAAATAACCATTTTAATGATGTTTTTTAAAATGAGCAAGTAGCAAATTAGATCCATTCTAATTTTAGCGAAACAACGCCACAGCCAAAGCATCGATTTTGGCACTATAACGAGCAGCTCTGTTGCCATCAGCTCATAGATGGCGGACAGGGGTTGTATTATTTTGTCCAAATTTATCTGGGGCAAAATTCAATCAAATAACATAACTGAAATCTAAGCGATGGAAGTTTTATAAAGTACTTAATTTAGGAGCTTGTTGGCATGGCTAACCAGAGAATCCGTATCCGACTCAAGTCATTTGACCATCGTTTAATTGACCAGTCGGCACAAGAGATTGTCGATACTGCAAAGCGTACAGGAGCCCAAGTTTGTGGTCCTGTTCCCTTGCCGACTCGTATTGAGCGGTTTAACGTATTGACATCACCACACGTCAATAAAGACGCTCGTGACCAGTATGAAATTCGTACCCACAAACGCATGATTGACATCGTTCAGCCTACTGATAAAACAGTAGATGCTTTAATGAAGTTAGATTTGGCGGCTGGTGTCGATGTTCAGATTGCCCTAGGCTAAGAACAGCTGGTTTAATATAAACGATTATAAGTAGAGGTCTAAAATGGCGATTGGTTTAGTCGGTATTAAGCGTGGTATGACCCGAATCTTCACCGAAGCAGGTGCATCTATTCCTGTCACTGTGGTTGAAGTTGGTGCAAACCGTATCTCGCAAATCAAAACAGTAGATACTGACGGCTACGATGCAGTTCAAATCACCACAGGTGAGCGTCGTGAAAGTCGTGTTACTGCTGCACAAAAAGGACACTTCGCAAAAGCTGGCGTTGCTGCTGGTCGTGGTGTTTGGGAATTTAGAGCTGATGCAAGCGAACTTGAAGGTCGTGAAGTTGGTGGAGATATTTTGGTAGACTTATTTGAAGTTGGTCAGCTTGTTGATGTGACTGGTCAATCTAAGGGTAAAGGCTTCCAAGGTGGTGTAAAACGCCATAATTTCCGTACCCAAGATGCTACTCATGGTAACTCTGTGTCGCATCGCGTACTTGGTTCTACAGGTCAGAACCAAACACCAGGTAAGGTATTCAAAGGCAAAAAAATGCCAGGACAAATGGGTAACAAACGTGTTACTGTTCAAGGTCTTGAAATTGTGTCTATTGATGCCGAAAAAGGTGTACTGGTCATCAAAGGTGCCTTGCCTGGTGCTAATGGTGGCGATGTCATCGTACGTCCGTCAGTCAAAGCCTAGTTGAGGGGATTAACGTGAATTTAAAAACTGTTACAGGTGCGGCGGTTGAACTGTCAGAGACTACTTTTGGTCGTGAGTTCAATGAAGCTCTAGTACACCAAGTCGTAACTGCTTACCTAGCTGGTGCTCGTCAAGGTACTCGTGCACAAAAAACCCGTGGTGAAGTATCGGGTGGTGGTAAAAAGCCATGGCGTCAAAAAGGCACTGGCCGTGCACGTGCAGGCTCTATCCGTGGCCCAATTTGGGTGGGTGGTGGTCGTGCATTTGCTGCCAAACCACAAGACTGGTGGCAAAAAGTAAACCGTAAAATGTACCGTGGTGCCATGCAATGCATTTTAGCAGAGCTTGTACGCCAAGAACGTTTGCTTTTGGTAGACTCTATTAGTGTGGATACCCCAAAAACCAAAGGATTGGTTGCAAAGCTTGCAAAGCTAAATGCCCCACGTGCACTCATTGTTACCCATGAAGTCGATGAGAACTTATATTTGGCAGCCCGCAATATTCCTTATGTGAATGTATTGGGCACACGTGAAGTCGACCCAGTCAGCTTGGTTTCTTTTGATAAAGTTATCATGACGGTTGAAGCTGCCAAGCAATTTGAGGAGACACTAGCATGAGTAACGCAAGACTATATCAAGTACTAAAATCCCCTGTTTTTTCTGAAAAATCTCAACGTTTGGGCGATAGCTTGGGCGTACAAGTTTTTAAAGTTGACAGTAATGCTACTAAACGCGAAATCAAAAAGGCTGTTGAGCTGATGTTTGAAGGCGTAGAAGTTGTTAAAGTAAACACGCTAAACGTGAAGGGTAAAACTAAGCGTTTTGGTCGTGTGGTTGGCAAACGTTCTGACGTCAAAAAAGCGTATGTAACACTAAAAGCAGGTTCAGACGTACAAATCGGTGCTGGTGAAGAAGCCACTGGCGAAACAGCGACTAACGAATAAGGATTACACTCATGCCTATCGTAAAAGCAAAACCAACTTCACCAGGTCGTCGCTTTGTTGAAAAAGTTGTGCATCCACACCTTTATAAAGGTCGTCCTTATGCACCTCTTGTTGAATCAAAAGCAAAAACCGGTGGTCGTAATAACAACGGTCGTATCACCACCCGTCACATTGGTGGTGGTCACAAACAACATTATCGCCTGATTGACTTTAAGCGTAATAAGGATGGTATTGTTGCTACTGTTGAGCGTATTGAATATGACCCAAACCGTACTGCACACATCGCACTTTTGAAGTATGCAGATGGTGAGCGTCGTTATATCATCGCACCTAAAAAATTGGCAGTAGGCGATCAGGTTCAATCTGGTGAAGGTTCTCCCATTCGTCCAGGTAACTGTTTGCCACTTAAAAATATCCCAGTGGGTACAGTCATTCATAATATTGAACTAAAAATTGGCAAGGGTGCTCAAATTGCCCGCTCTGCTGGCGCTGCAGTTCAATTATTAGGTCGTGACGGTGCTTATGTGATTGTTCGTTTACGCTCGGGCGAGACTCGTCGTATTCACGCAAATTGCCGTGCAGTTATTGGTGAAGTATCTAATACTGAAAATAACCTAAAATCACTTGGTAAAGCAGGTGCAGCACGTTGGCGTGGTGTTCGTCCAACCGTTCGTGGTACAGCGATGAACCCGATTGATCACCCACACGGTGGTGGTGAAGGACGTAACTTTGGTAAACACCCAACCAGTCCTTGGGGTCAGAAAGCTAAGGGTCTGAAGACTCGCTCTAATAAGCGTACTGACAGTATGATCATCCGTCGCCGTCGTGCCAAGAAATAAAGGAAGAGTTTATGCCTCGTTCGTTAAAAAAAGGCCCGTTTATTGATGCACATCTGTTTTCTAAAGTAGAAAATGCTTTGGAAACAAACAGTCGCAAACCAATCAAAACCTGGTCTCGTCGTTCTATGATTCTACCACAAATGGTCGGTTTGACCATTTCGGTTCACAATGGTCGTACTCACGTACCTGTGATTATTAGTGAGCAAATGGTTGGTCATAAACTTGGTGAATTTGCCCCAACCC
>JBHCHC010000224.1:0-3624 GCA_041802645.1 Moraxella sp.
CTCTCCACTCGATCCGACCTACTCCCACCTGACATCATCGCTCAGCTGTCACTACTACAAGATAAAGTCGCCCCTTTTGATGTCAACGTACTAAAACATGAGATAGAAAGCAACAAAACAGGGTTGGGCAAACCCATTGCCGAGCTGTTTCAACGTTTTGACGATAAACCTTTAGCTGCTGCTAGCATCGCTCAGGTGCATACCGCTTGCCTGCCTGATGGCAAAGAAGTGGTCGTTAAGGTCGTCAGACCTGACATCCGACCCATCATCATTGCTGATTTTGAGCTCTTGCGTGAGCTTGCCAGTTGGTTATCAGCTCGTGTTGAAGCAGCTCGAGCATTGCATCTAATCAACATCGTTGAAGACTATCGCCAAATCATGTTGAACGAACTTGACTTGACTTTGGAGGCTCATAACGCCACAAAAATGCGAAACAACTTCATGGGCTCGCCACTGATTTATGTCCCAGAAATATATATGGCAAATAAATCGGTCATGGTGTCCGAACGAATTTTCGGCGTACCGATTTCGCAGACGGATAAATTTGATGCTCTGGGTTATGACCGTGCCATCCTTGCCAAAAACGGCTTAACGATATTTTTTACTCAAGTTTTTCGCGACAACTTTTTTCATGCTGACATGCACCCTGGTAACATCTTTGTGGAGACCATACCAGATGGGTCAGCCGTGGCTAGCCCACGCTACCTTGGACTAGACTGTGCCATCATGGGGCAACTTGCTCCTGATGATCAGCTGATTGTGGCTCGTATGTTGCTGTCAGTGATGAACGGTAACTATATCGCTCTTGTGGACATCATCAGTCACGCAGGTTGGATACCACCCTCCGCGGATAAGCACGCCTTGATTGCTGACATGGCTCGCACTGTCAGCCCCATGGTGTCAAAACCGATGAGTGAACTTGACTTTGCTGGGATATTGTTTGAGATTTTAAACATCGCTCGCCGCCACCAGATGAGCATACCGCCACAGCTCATGTTGCTACTAAAAACCCTCGTTCACGTGGAGGGCTTGGGGCGTGAACTCTATCCTGAACTTGATATTTGGTCGCTTGCTAAGCCGATTTTAACCGACTGGGTCAAATCCCAACTTGACCCCATTCGCCATTTGAACGATTTTTATGATAAGCTGCCTGAACATTTGCTCTCCGCCACAGATTTACCAAAACTTGCCACTCAAAGCGTACAGTCGCTTGCCATGCTTGGGAGTAGGCAAGATAAAGAACTTCGAGAAATCCAATCCCTACGAGCAGACTTCTTAAACCAACGACGTCACGACTGGATAGCCTTAGGTGGGTTTGGGGCGTTTATTGCCATTGGTTTGACAGTGCCCATTTGGTGGGTGGGGGTGATTTTTCATGTCATTGCATTGGGATTTGTGATGTGGCGAGTATTGGCTTAAATGATTAGCTAAATTTATAATTTACCATTAAATAAATCTTGTAAGATGCATTACATTTGAACGCTTTGAACCATCCAAACACAATGCATCCAATACAGCTCTACCAGCCAAATCAGCGCCATATTAAAAGATAAATTTTAGCAACAAATCACCGCATCAACTCTAAAGGCACAGCCCATCAATCCTTAAACACCACAGGTCTCTCTGCATTGGGATAATGATGTTCATGCTCTACATCACATGCCTCGCCTACAATGTTGCCTTTATCGTCTTTGGGTTTTTCTATATAGCCTGTGCGTTCTTGTACAGGCAAATATTCATGCTCCCACACCATGACCGCCTGCATGCAGGTTTCACGCTGTTCGTTGGTAAGCTTGACGCCATTTTCCCACTTACCGATTTCGATGGCAGTACGAAATTTAGCCACAATTTCAGGATTTAGACTGTTTAAAATGTCTTGTTTATTCATGATTTACCTTTGGATAATATGAATGAAGGTGTCAGTAGATTTGATTTTTATAAATAAGTAGATTGTTGATGTTAATATAATACCAAAAATGCCCCCAAATAACTGTTCTTACATCTCTTACATCGCAATCATGAGGGCAAATATCAACATTTTATGAGTACTTATTTTATTTTAACAAACTTTTAATCACACCCATCAGACCACGGCTGATGGCTTTGGTTGCCTGTTTATTAAGCTGACTTCCTAAGGCATCTGCCACGTTATATGCAACACTCTGCTGACTGCTTTTGCGAGAACCTGATAGCCCCCCGATAAAACCATCTAACGCCCCTAATTCTTTTTTACCCTGAGTGGTTTTGGCGATTTTAGCTTGCTCAGCTTCTTGTTTTGCTTGCTGCTTCTGAACAGATGTTTGTTCCGCCAATTCTGTCAATGCCTCGAACGCCGAATGATTATCCACACTGTCTTTGTAATAACGATAAAGTACGTCAGACTCAAAACTGACTCGGCACTCCTCTGCTGTCAAAGGTGTTAGGGCGGAGGCAGGAGGTAGCACATAGGCACGCTCCACCACACTCGGCATGCCCTTTGCATCCAAAAATGACACTAACGCCTCGCCTACCCCAAGCTCACTGATGGCATCGGCAACCTTAAAATTGGGATTGGTGCGAAAAGTGTCAGCGGCTGCTTTGACTGCTTTTTGGTCTCGTGGTGTGAAAGCTCTTAGGGCATGTTGGATACGATTGCCCAGCTGCCCCAAAATGGCATCAGGCAAATCAAGGGGGTTTTGAGTCACAAAATACACGCCAACACCCTTAGAGCGAATCAGTCGCACCACCTGTTCTACCTGTTCGGTCAAAGCTGATGACGCATTATCAAACATGAGGTGTGCCTCATCAAAAAACAGCACAAATTTAGGCTTCTCAAGGTCGCCCACCTCTGGGAATCGCTCAAAAATCTCTGCCAAGAACCATAACAGGAATGCACTGTAGAGACGAGGTGATAACATGAGTTTCTGGGCGTTTAAAATGTTAATCACGCCCATGCCATTTTCGGTTTGCATCCAGTCCTCTAAATTTAGCTCAGGCTCTCCAAAAAAATCCTCTCCACCCTCACTTTCTAGTTGCAGCAACTGACGCTGTATCGCCCCCACGCTTGCCGATGAGACGTTGCCATACTGAGTCCGGTAGGTTTTCGCATTCTCTGCAACATGGGCAAGCATGACTTTTAAATCTTTTAGATCTATCAAATGCCAGCCATTATCATCCGCTACTTTAAAAACCAAATTTAAAAGACCCTCTTGGGTATCGTTTAGGTTTAGCAAGCGGGCAAGAAGCATTGAACCCATTTCGCTGATGGTCACTCGCACAGGAATACCGTTTTTGCCATATACATCCCAAAATCGCACTGGAAAGCCTGTCAGATGCTCATCGGTCATGCCAAATTCATGCATACGCTCGCCAATTTTGCCCTGAGCCACGCCTGCACGGCTAAGTCCCGATAAGTCGCCTTTAACATCTACCAAAAATACTGGCACACCAGCACGGCTAAAACCCTCTGCCATCACTCTAAGACTCACGGTCTTGCCTGTGCCTGTTGCCCCCGCAATAAGACCATGACGGTTTGCCATATTGCCCAGCAGGTTCATCGTATCGCTCGTCTCAATGCTGCGAGCCATCGGAAAAGTAGTCATATTACACCTTAGTTAATTGATAATTTTATGGATAAATCAGATA
>JBHCHC010000225.1:0-19137 GCA_041802645.1 Moraxella sp.
AGCAATCAGTCCTATGTTGCCTGCTCGCTGCCGTTTTTATCCAACTTGTTCCTCTTATGGCGTGCATGCCCTGACATGGCATGGCATTCGTGGTATTGCTTTGGTGGTAAGACGTATTTTACGTTGTCAGCCATGGGGTGGCTCTGGGGTGGATTTTGTGCCACTCCCTTTGTATCGTTATCAGTTCAAACCAAGCGATTTAGTATCAAATGACGTGAGGATGTGCTTTGTGTGTAAAGATACCTTCAGCTATCAAGCACTAAGAAATCATCTTATTAATAGGCAGAGATGATAAAACCCATGAACATAAAATATTATAAAATAATTTAAAATCAAAGAGTTATTAAATTATTATGAAGAGGTATGCCATCATCTGTTGGCAAATACTAGGTTTTTTGTAAAAAGTTTAGTACAATGGCAGGTTTATGTTTTTATGGGTGGTTTGTCCGCCCCAATCAGGATTGTTTATGCAAAAGATTTTTCGGACATTAATCATCATTGCGATGCTCATCACATCTTATCTGCTTATCTTGGCTTGGCAAAAAGATTATGGTGGTCAAGCAGCGACTACCACCGCTCAAACTGCCACGTCGACCAGTAGTGATTTGACACCCAGTACTGGCGATTTACCCGCCTCCACCTTGGCACCTACGCCAAATTCAGCAGCAAACACAGGGCTTATTTCGGTCAGCACTGATGTTTATGACATTAAAATCAACCCTGTGGGCGGCGATGTGGTCTATGCAGGGCTTAAAAAATATCCTAAAACATTAGGGAGTCAGGAGTCTTTTGCTGTCTTGGAGACTGATGCACGCACCTATGTCGCTCAGTCGCTCATTGGCGGGGCAAATGGCATTGATACTCAGGCAGGAAGGGCTGTTTATACCAGTCCAAGCCAAAGCTATACTCTGACAGGTGATAGCTTATCCGTGCCTTTAACATACAGCAAAGATGGTTTAACCATTACCAAAACCTACACCTTTAAACAAGGGGGTTATCCTATTCATCTGACGCACACCATTAATAATGTCAGCGGTAAGGATTTTCATGGTGAGTTGTTTGTTCAGTTAAAAAGAGATAACAGTAAAGATCCAGGGCTTGCTGACAAAGGCATGATGGGTATAGCCACGCATTTGGGCGGGGCATGGGGAACACAAAGCGAGCCTTATAATAAATTAAAATTTAAAGAATTTAATGATGGTGATATTACACAAAACGCCCAAAATAGCCAAAACGGTTGGGTGGCGATGGTTCAGCACTATTTTGTCTCAGCATGGACGCCTAATAATTATAATCCCACTTTTTTTAGTCGTGCCAGTGGTAATGATAATTATATCGGCTATCAAACTCCCATCAGCGTAGTAAATGGTAAGCAAATAACCTTGGAAGATACACTTTATGTTGGTCCTAAGGTGCAATCGCAACTTGCTGCTGTTGCCCCAAGTCTTGATAAGACAGTAGATTATGGCATATTTTGGCCAATCTCTAAGCCGATTTTCATGTTACTTCAGGCTTTATATAATATCATTGGCAACTGGGGATGGGCAATCATTGTATTGACCATCATTGTTAAGATTGCTCTGTTTTGGCTGTCTAATAAAAGCTATATGTCTATGGCAAAAATGCGTGCCATCGCACCTAAGCTGGAGGCTCTTAAAGAAAAGCATGGCGATGACCGCATGGCGATGAGTCAGGCGATGATGGCTCTATATCGTGAAGAGAAAGTTAATCCCATGGCGGGTTGTCTGCCCATTCTTTTACAGATGCCTATTTTCTTAGCACTTTACTGGGTGCTTGTTGAGAGTGTGGAGTTGCGTCACGCACCTTGGATTTTATGGATTAAAGACTTATCAGCGATGGACCCTTGGTTTATTTTACCAATCATCATGATGGCAACCATGTACTTTCAGCAACTGTTAAATCCACAGCCTACTGACCCCATGCAAGCTAAAATGATGAAATTTATGCCATTGATTTTTGGGGTGTTCATGTTGTTTTTCCCTGCAGGTCTGGTGTTGTATTGGACAGTCAATAACTTGTTTAGCATGGCTCATCAGCAGTTTGTTAATAAGCGTGTTGAGAAGGCTTATAAAAAAATAACAGGCTAAGCTAAGTTTTGTTCTTAATCCGTCTGACAAAGACGGATTTTTTATGGGCAAATACCCACAAAAATGATAAAATGGTCAATCAGTTTTTAATATATTGATTATGTCAGATTCAAACCAAAAACCCACCATTGCCGCCATCGCCAGCCCTATCGGACAGGGAGGAGTAGGCATCATTCGCTTATCAGGTCGCACCGCCTATGAGATTGGATGTGCCATCACAGGTAAGGATTTACTCACGCCACGCCACGCTCATTTTGTGAAATTCAAAGATGATAAAGATATGACCATTGATGAGGGAGTGCTCATCTATTTTAAGGCACCTCATTCTTTTACCGGCGAGGATGTGGTGGAACTACAAGGGCATGGCGGTATGGTGCTACAAAACTTGCTACTAGCTCGCTGTTTTGAACTTGGAGCAAGACAAGCGACAGCGGGTGAATTCTCTGCACGAGCTTTTGAGAACGATAAGATTGATTTGGTTCAAGCTGAGGCGATTGCTGATGCCATCAGTGCCACCAGTGTGGCTCAGGCGACAAGTGCCATGCGTTCTTTATCTGGAGAATTCTCAAGAAAAATTAATAACTTGTCTGAAAAAATTACCAATATTCGTCTATATGTGGAAGCAAGTATTGATTTTCCAGATGAAGAGGATGTGACATTTTTATCAGACGGTGTGATTGAATCTAAAATCGAAGAAATTTTAGTGAGTATGGATGATATCTTGTCCACCGCCAAGCAGGGTCAGTTACTAAGAGATGGCGTGCAAGTGGTATTGGCAGGCAAACCCAATGCAGGCAAATCAAGCCTGTTAAATCGCTTGGCAGGTGTGGAGCGTGCTATTGTAACTGACATTGCAGGCACAACACGAGATACACTATCAGAAACTCTTGTTTTAGATGGTTTAACCGTCCATCTGACCGACACTGCAGGACTTAGAGAAACCTCTGATAAAGTAGAGAAAATCGGTATAGATCGTGCCAAATCTGCCGTCAGACAAGCTGATATTTTATTATTTGTCTACGATGTTAGCCGTGAAAATGACCCCTTGGCTTTGGCTCAGGTATTATTTGCTGAGATTATCAATGAGATTGGCATGGATAGTTTTGAGCGAAAACTGGTCATGATTGCTAATAAATCAGACTTGCTGAGTGATATTCCACGTGAAACATTACCGGTTTTTGACATCAGTAAGGTTTATGTTTCATGTGAAACAGGTCAAGGACTTGATGAGCTTGTGTGTTTATTAAAAGATAAAGTCGGTTTTCATCCTCCAGAAAACAGCTTGATTGCTCGGACTCGCCATCTTGATGCTCTAAAACGTGCTAAGCTACATGCTCTAGAAGCTCACACACAACTCACGGTTTATGAAGCAGGAGAGTTGGTGGCAGAAAGCTTAAGATTGTCACAAACTGCCTTAGGTGAGATTACAGGACAGATGACAGCTGATGAGCTTTTAGGGAGAATTTTTTCAAGTTTTTGCATCGGGAAATAGGAGGGTGATGTGCATTGTCCGTTTTGTAGCGCTATAGATACTAAAGTGATTGATTCACGCCTTGCTGCTGAAGGGTCGCAAGTTCGCCGTCGCCGTCAATGCACTGAGTGTGGCGAACGCTTTACCACCTTTGAGGTGATGGAAGTGGTTATGCCACGCATCATTAAGAATAATGGTTTGCGTGAACCGTATGACTATAACAAACTTCGTCGCTCGATGGCATTACCCTTACAAAAACGTCCTGTCAGCATCGATAAGATTGATGCCATCGTACATCGCATAGAGCAGAGGTTACGCCAAACAGGTGAGCGTGAAGTATCCAGTAAAACGTTAGGTGAGATTGTTATGGCAGAGTTAAAGGCGATAGATGACGTGGCGTATGTGCGTTTTGCTAGTGTGTATCGGGATTTTCAGGACATTGAAGCCTTTAAAACTGAGCTTGAAAATTTTAAAAATATCAATAAAAATAATGAGATAGATAATGACTGATATTCAAAGTCAAGATGTCTATTTTATGAATCTTGCCTTGATACAAGCCAGATGTGCTGAATTCACCGCCCGTCCAAATCCTGCGGTAGGTTGTGTTCTTGTCAAAGATGGTGTGGTTATTGGACAAGGTCATACCCAAAAAGTGGGGGATGCTCACGCCGAAGTCATGGCACTTAATCACGCCAAAGACATGGGCTGTGACGTAGCAGGAGCAACGGCTTACGTCACGCTAGAGCCGTGCAGTCATTATGGTCGTACACCTCCTTGTGCCAATGCCTTGATTGATGCGGGCATTACTCGGGTGGTGGTAGCAACACTTGATTCTAATCCTATGGTTGCAGGGCGTGGCATAGCAATGCTAAAAGAGGCTAAATTAGATGTGTGCGTGGGTGTGTGTGAAGAAGAAGCAAAGGTTATCAATGCAGGTTTTTTAAAGGCGATGGCACAAGGTTTGCCCTATGTACGTCTCAAGGTGGCGTGCAGTCTAGATGGTCGCACAGCCATGGCAAGTGGTGAATCCAAGTGGATTACAGGTGAGCTGTCTCGTGCAGATGTGCAAAAACTGCGTGCCAAAAGTGGGGTAATCATTACAGGTTCTAGTACAGTTTTGGCGGATAACCCAAGTCTCAATGTTCGCTTACCAAGTCTTGATATTGCCAATATCCCACAGCCAAAAATCGTGGTGGTAGATAGGCGTGGACGACTGCAATATACTGATGATTATCAAATATTTAAGTATAGTAATACACTAATTTGGCAAGATGAGTTATCAACACTATTAAAAACTCTAGTGTCGCAATACCAATGCTATGATGTGCTGGTAGAAGCAGGTGCGACCCTTGCGACGGCATTTTTGTTAGATGATTTGGCGGATGAGTTGATAATCTATCAAGCACCTTGCTTGCTTGGAAAAACAGCTCGGACGATGTTTGATGGTGAGCTGACACAGCTAAATCAAAAATTGAATTTTACGCTTATCAGTCATGAAACGATGGGTGAAGACATCAAACTTATCTTTAAACCATTAAACAAAATGACCGTTTGAACTTTGGTTTAGTGACTAAAAGCTAATATAAAAAGTTATCCACAACCATAATCATCCAAAAAACTCCAAAAATTTCATCAAAAAATGTTTCATGTGAAACTGTGGAAAACTTTTTAAGATGGTAGGATTTATTAATACTTTGGAGAAAGTTTATCTGGGCTAAGCCATATTTTATAAGTGTTTCATGTGAAACTATATTAAAATACAACGGCGGAATAACTGAACCGTATAAGCTGTGGATAAGTTTTTAAAAAAGTGTAGATTGATATAAATTGAAAAAAGTTATCCACAACTTAATATTAAGCAAATAATGAAATATTAACTGTCATTTTTGTGTTGATTTGAATGATTTTTGGTGATTCTGATTGTTTGTTTTTGATGGGTTTGGTTAAACAAATGAGTAAAATAAAAAGGTTGTTATGTTTACAGGTATCATAGAAACTACAGGTACGATACAAGCCATCAGTCCAACAGGGGGTGATGTGCGATTAACCATAGACGCACCTAATATGGACTTTGGTGATGTGAAGTTAGGTGATTCCATTGCGTCTAATGGTATTTGTCTCACAGTAGTAGCAGTTAGTAGCAGTAGTTATGTGGTTGATGTTTCACGTGAAACATTAAACAAGTCCGCCTTGTCTGCTTGGAAAGTGGGCGATACGGTCAATCTAGAAAAAGCCATGCTTCCTACTACTCGCTTTGGTGGGCATATTGTGGCAGGTCATGTGGATGGCGTGGGAAAAATTACCAAAATTGCCAAAGATGCTCGCTCGGTCTATGTGGAAGTGGTGATACCGTCTGAACTTATGCGATATACAGCAGACAAAGGTTCAATCACGGTGGATGGTATTAGCCTGACAACCAATGCCATCAAACCCAATGACAACATCGTCTGTCTAAACATCATACCGCATACCGCTGAGCGTACCAATATTGCTCAGCATTGGTCGGTGGGACGAGTGGTGAATATAGAAGTGGATTTGGTGGCAAGGTATTTAGAAAGACTGATATTTGCCAAAGATAGTATTATGAAAGACAACGAAGCAAAGGCAAGCACCATCACAGCTGAAATGCTTGCCAAAAATGGGTTTATTTTATAAATCAATGAGTAAATCAATAAGTTAAAAAATGAATAATAAGCTAAACGTCATTTTCGCAGGCACACCAGAGTTTGCCAAAGTCGCCCTGCAAACCCTACTAGATCATCAAGATGAGCTAAATATAGACATCGTGGCGGTTTATACTCAACCTGATAGAAAGGCAGGACGTGGTCAAAAACTTACCGCAAGCCCTGTCAAAGAACTTGCTTTGGCTTATGATATTCCTGTGGAGCAGCCGGTTAGCTTTAGTTTAAAGCATGAACTGGGAGAAGTTTCACGTGAAGCACTCGCTAATTATCGCCCTGATGTGATGGTTGTGGCGGCGTATGGCTTAATTTTGCCACTTGGGGTGCTAAATACACCTACTTTTGGGTGTATCAATATCCATGCATCCTTGCTCCCTCGTTGGCGTGGAGCGGCACCGATTCAGCGGGCAATTTTGGCAGGTGATGACAAGACGGGTATTACCATCATGCAGATGACACAGGGCTTGGACACAGGTGATATGCTTCATGTGGAACAGTGTACCATAGCCCAGACGGATACCACACAAAGCCTGCATGACAAGTTGGCAACACTTGGTGGGGTGGCGATTGTCAAGGTATTAAAAAATTTAGAAAATTTGCAACAAAATGCCACGCCTCAAAATGATGATTTGGCCAATTATGCCGAAAAAATTACTACCGATGAAGGGCAAATTGACTGGACGCAGCCCGCTTGGTGCATTGACCGTCAGATTCGTGCCTTAAATGCCTTTACTTTTTTAAATGGCGAACGTATCAAAGTGTTATCCGCCAAACCGATTAAACCAGACCAAACCACAAACGAGCCTTGTGGGAAGGTTGTCAGCGTGGGTAAAAATTCCCTGCTGGTGGCGTGTGGCACGGATGAGCAAGGCGTGCAGCATCTTATCAATATCACAGGCTTGCAATGGGCGGGCGGTAAACCCTTATCTGCCCCCGACATCGCGAGCAGCAACAAAGTCAATGATGGTGATATATTTGGCAAGTAGGGTAGCTTATGCAGGTGACGATTTGTTATGCAAGCTGGCAACTTGAGTGCTGCGGTGAACCTTTTAAGGTGGGTGATGTGGTGACATGGGACTGCATACCATCAAAAAGTGACATAGTGAGGTGCGATTATGATTATGAAGCTCATGCAGAGAGTGAGTGTGTGATAACAGGAGAAGTGGCTCATATTTATCATTTGAGCTATCACTATGAAAATAAAGATGGGGTGTTATATCCTGTTTCTTATACCAAAAAAGAAATTGAAAATGTAATAGAACATCAAATATCAGGTGAGTATCTGGTGATATTAACTCATGCCAGTATTCAATAATAAAAGAACATTATGAATCATAATAAAATTTTCGCCCGAGCCAATATTATCCTAACGCTTGAAAAAATTCATCAAGGGCAATCTTTGTCTGTCTTATTGGATAATTTATTAAATGGTATCAAAGATAACGAAAAAGCTTTTGCTCATGAGTTATTACTTGGTACACTGCGTCAATGGTTTGCGATTAGCCGTATCAGTGAGAGTCTTATAAAAGTACCGCCAACGGATAATGGGATTATTTGTGCCTTGAATATGGGATTGTATGAACTACTTTATATGAATACCGCTGATTATGCGGTATTAAATGAAACCATCAATGCCCTAAAATCTTTAAATAAAAACTACGGTACAGGACTTGTTAATGCCATCTTACGAAAAGTGGCAGATGATAAAAATAAATATCAAAAAAAGGTGGCTAAAAACCACAGTCTGCCTAATTGGCTTGCCAAACAAATCAAGCAAGATTGGGGCGAATATTACGAAACTTTGGGACAAAGTTTAAGACAGCCTGCACCATTATTCATTCGTTTTCATCATCATCAAATTGGTGATATGCAAGCATTGTATGAGTTACAGGGTTTGGATATTTTTAAAAAACAAGACAACATAACTTGCTGTATAGAGTTTGAGAATGATGATGACACCACCATTTGCCGTGATTTGGACACTTATCAAGTGACTCAAAACATTACTCATTTGCCCATTTTTCAAGAGGGTAAAATCACCATTCAAGATAAACATGCCCAAATCGCAGGTAGTATTGCTGATGCCATCATGACTTATCTGACTTGGCATAATACCAATAAAACGTATCATTTGCTCGATGCTTGCACTGCGCCTGCAGGTAAATTAACGCATTGGCTTGATTGTCTATTGGATGATAAGTATCCGCCTTTTGATTTTCAATTAACTGCCATTGATAATGATGAGCATAGATTGACACGAGTGTATGAGAATATTAAACGCTTAGGGTTTGATGGATTGTTAAATAACAATCTACACATTAAATGGGCAGATGCCATCACTTTTAAAGCTGATACGCTCTTTGATGTGATAATGCTAGATGCTCCATGCAGTGCCACAGGGGTGATGAGACGGCATCCTGATATTGGGCTATTAAGACAGCCTGATGATATTACAAAAATTACCACATTACAACAGCAGATTTTGGATAATCTGTGGCAATCGCTTGCAGTTGGGGGATATTTGCTGTATATCACTTGCTCTATATTAAAAGCAGAAAATACAGAGCAAATGACAGCATTTTTGGCAAGACATGACAATGCCAAGAAAATTAAATTGATGAGCCATCAAGGCATTGCCCAAACGGTTGGTGTTCAATATTTGCCTTTAACTAAAGATGGGGGCGATGGGTTTTATTATGCGTTGTTGCAAAAACTATAACGCTCATTATTAAATTATGCTACAATTTGGCTAATTTTTATTGAGTTGGAAAAATTATGAACTATATCAGCACTCGTGGCAACACGCCAAAAATGTCATTTAGCGATGTTCTACTGATGGGGCTTGCCCCTGATGGTGGTTTGATGCTCCCAGAGACTTATCCTGTGATTGACCGTGCAACTTTGGATGCTTGGCGTGAACTGTCTTATACCGAACTTGCCTTTGAGATTATGCGTCTGTATATTGATGACATTCCTGCCGATGATTTAAAGATGCTCATTAATAAAACCTACACCAAAGATGCCTTTGGCACAGATGGCATTACTCCTGTTCGCACCTTAAAAGACGGCATTAAAATATTAGAGCTGTCTAATGGCGTAACCCTTGCTTTTAAAGACATGGCAATGCAATTTTTGGGCAATGCGTTTGAATATGTCCTAAAACAAAAAGGCGAGCGTTTGACCATCATTGGGGCAACCAGTGGTGATACGGGTTCTGCGGCAGAATATGCCTTGCGCGGTAAGGATAATATAGAAGTATTTATGATGTCGCCACATGGTAAAATGAGTGATTTTCAGCGTGCCCAGATGTATAGTCTAATGGATGCCAATATTCATAATATTGCTATTCATGGGATGTTTGATGATTGCCAAGACATTGTCAAAGCATTACAGCAAGACAAAGATTTTAAAGATAAATATAACATTGGTACAGTAAACTCCATTAACTGGGGACGTATTCTTGCTCAAATCGTCTATTATTTTAAAGGCTATTTTAATGCTACGAACAACAACGATGAAAAGGTAAGTTTTTGTGTACCCTCTGGCAACTTTGGTAACGTCTGTGCAGCACATATTGCACGCATGATGGGTTTACCGATTTATCGCCTGATTGTTGCTACTAATGAAAATGACGTGCTCAACGAGTTTTTTAAGACAGGTAAATACATTCCTAGAAAAGCGAGCGAAACTTATATCACATCAAGTCCATCTATGGATATCTCAAAGGCATCTAACTTTGAGCGGTTTATCTATCTATTAGTTGGAAAAAATGGAAAAAAAATCAATGAGTTATGGGGTGATGTGAATGGCGGGAAAGGTTTTGATTTATCAGAGCTATTAGATGAGATAACCGATAAATATGGCTTTGTCTCTGGTAAATCCACTCATGCTGATAGACTGGCTACCATTAAGACAGTATACGAATCTGATAATGAGCTTATAGACCCGCATACTGCAGATGGTATTAAAGTTGCTCGTGAAGTTCGCCAAGATAAAGAAGTGATTGTTGTGGCAGAGACGGCACTACCTGCCAAATTTGCCGATACAATTTTTGAAGCCGTAGGACAAATTGATATTCCCAGACCTGCTCACACTCAAGACATTGAAAGCTTACCACAAAAAGTGGTGATATTGGACAATCAAGCAGATTTGGTAAAAGCAGAAATCACAAAGTGGGTCAAGTCGTGATGAACTCTTTTAAGTTGTTTATTGTAAGTTGATTCATTTAAGGCATGAGCCATTTTAGAAATAAAATGGCTTTACTTATAAGTCTAAAAGGCAGGTTTTTAAGTCAGATGATGGTGGGTGTGATTTAATTTGGGATAAAATTAACCAAAGATGTATTTTTGTCGGAAAGTTACTGCCAAATAATGATAAAATACTTAATGTTTTTTAACATTTTGTGGTATGCTAAGCAAGATTTTAGTAAGTTGGTATTTTAAAAAACCCTCTTGCTGTCTTTGATAATGGATAATGATATGAAACTAACAGCCCTAAAAAGCCTGATGGCTGCTTGTCTGATTGGCGGTATGCTGTCATCAGCTCATGCTAATAACCCTCCCCCTACCATCAAAGCGGACGCCCCTAATCGCTATGAAGTTAAAAAAGGTGATACGCTTTGGGATATTTCTGGCAAGTATCTAAATGCCCCTTACAGATGGCGTGAAATTTGGGCAACCAATAAACAGGTAAAAAACCCTCATCTCATCTATCCTGGCGATATTCTTATCATGTGTATCATTAAAGGTCAAACCTTGGTGGGTGTGGATACAGGTGAGGGCTGTGCTGGTATTGAAAAACAAATGCAAGCAACCAGTGAACCTGCCCCTGTTCTCCTAAACTCATTAGAGGGAGGTGTACCTGCCATTCCATTGAGTAGCATTCGCCATTGGCTTGACCGTTCAGTCATTGTGAATCCTGATGATTTTGAGACCACACCTTATGTGTTGGCATCTAAAAAAGGTAATGTTATCACAGCGGTGGGTGATAAGATTTATGTTAGAGGAGCTTTACTCGTTCCTGGTCAGACCTATGGTGTCTATCGTAAATCCGAGCCTTATATTGATACCACTACAGGTGCAATTATGGGATTAGAAGCGACTCAAGTGGCTCGTGGTATCGTGACAGATGTGTCAGGTAATGGAATATCAAGTCTGCAAATCACGCAGTCTTTTGACACAGAAATTCATGAGGGCGACCGTGTTTTCTCCGAAATATCATCTCAACTTCCTGTGGCGTTCTATCCTGCTCCTGCTGAGGTGGTTCGTGGTGGTAGCATCGCTCGTGTGATGGGCAGCATCGGCAGTGCCGCCAGAGGCAGTGTGGTTGCCATAAATATTGGTGCGGTACAAGGAGCAAGAGTGGGTCATGTGTTAGACGTCTATCGCAGAGGGGTGCTCGTGCGTGATGTTCATGATAACAATACGCCCGTACGTTTACCCAGCGAAAAAGCGGGGCAAGTTATGGTTTTTAAAGTATTTGACCACATCAGTTATGCCTATGTGTTATCATCTGACCTGCCATTGAATAAAGGCGATCAATTGGTGCCGCCTGCTTATTTATAATTTATAAGTCGGTTTTAAAAATGCCAGTACTTTGTATTGGCATTTTTTTGCTTGATGAATTTAGAAAACACATCTTAGATGATATAATCCATTAAATGATGATAGGATAAATGATTGCCATGAACTACCAAACATTGGACGAAACCTCTGCTACGCTTGCACTTTGGTATGTGGTGAATACGTCTTTGACAGCCTTTTACAAATTAACAGAACAATTTGGTGATGCCAAACAAGCTTTATGCCAATCCCAAAATGCTTGGCAAATGTTGAGCATACATAATGCACACATTAAAAGATGGCAGGACATTAATGATGTCATAGCAGTGATTGATAGATTTCATGGAGAGTGCCAGCGTGGTGCTTATGGTATTTTGATCAGAGGTGATGAGTGTTATCCTAAGATGTTAGAGGGAGTGTACGACCCGCCACCTGTACTTTTTTATCGAGGCGAGGTGACTCGTTTATCAGATAGACAGATTGCTATTGTTGGTAGTCGTAACCCAACAGAGTTCGCCAGACAGATGACTTTTAATATGGCACAATACCTAGCTTATCAAGGACTGACCGTGACCAGCGGCTTGGCAGGAGGGGTAGATAAGGCGGCTCATTTGGGTGCGTTGGCAGGAACAAAAGGGAAAACCGTCGGCGTGATGGGAACGGGCATTGACGTGTGTTATCCAAAAAACCACAACGCACTTTATGCTCAAATCATTCACGAAGGCGGTTGTCTGATTAGCGAGTTATTACCTGCCACGCCCGCCTCCAAGCATACTTTCCCACGCCGTAACCGTTTGGTGGCTGGTTTATCTCTTGCCACATTAGTAACAGAGGCGGCCATCGCCAGTGGTTCGCTCATTACCGCGCGCCTTGCTGCTGAGCAGGGCAAGCAGGTATTTGCTGTGCCAAGTACTATTGATAATGCTAATGCTGAGGGCTGTCACCATCTGATACGAGAAGGGGCAACACTCATTTATCATCCCGATCAAATCATTGATGAACTCAGTGAATGGGAGGTGGGATATAATGCTCTGCCTAAGACATTCTCTCGTGGCATGTCCATCTTTGATGAAACCAAGTCAACAAATCATGAGGAGACAACCCAAAACGTACAATCCTCTGATGTGATACCACCTCATCTGCTTGTTGTCTTTGAAAAGCTGTCTATGGAGCCTACTGATTTAGATGCCTTGGTATCAGCAACAGCTCTGGATGTAGGCATGCTTTTGGCTTATTTAATGGAACTTGAAATGTTGGGTGTGATAAGAACTGTAGGGGGTCGCTATGCCAAGATTTGATGAAGCTCACTTGTTGGAAGCGGTATCTTACCTACAAGCAGGTGGCGTGCTTGTGTATCCAAGTGAGAGTGTTTGGGGTATTGGCTGTGATGGTTTTTGTGAACAGGCGTTAAAAAAAGTGCTACATCTAAAATCTAGACCGATGGATAAAGGCGTGATTGTTCTAACAGACAGCTTGGATAAAGTTAAAGCACTCATCAAAGACTTACCGCTGGACACCCAAACACAAATCATCACCACCATCACACAATATCAGCAAGTGTATCAACTCTCAGATGTTAAGCAAGCCACCACATGGCTCATACCTATTAAGAGAACAACCATCCCAGCATACATAACAGGTAAGTTTGATTCATTGGCACTTAGAATCACGCCACATCCCATGCTACAAAGTATCTGCAAACTTCTAACCAGCAAGCAAAACCCTTATGGTTTTTTGGTGTCCACCAGTTGTAACCCCTCAGGACAAGCACCCGCTACGAGTTTGGAGATGGCACAGGCTTATTTCGGAGAGCATGTGGGTTATTTGCAAGGAGAGGGGCTGGGCTTTGATAAGCCCAGTCAAATCATTGACGTACTTACAGGACAAGTAGTGCGTTAGCTGATGGTCAACTTCATGGTTGAGCGACTGACATCAAATACAGGACTAACCACAATATCATGCCATACATGAAAAACACCACATGATAAAGTTTATTCTACCTTAACCCAAATGGGTAGAATTTGGGTAGAGGACTGTTGGATATAGTTATTGCTGCTTTGGTTTTCTGTACGAATTTCACCGATTTTTGTCCATTGTCCACGAGATAAGGTGACCGAGGTATTCATGCTACTGGTGTCTGGGATTTGACCACTTTGATGATTGGTGGTGTTAATATCAAGACTGATTTGCCCACTAGGCAGGACTCTTGGTGTTGCAGAAAAGCCATCACTAAGTGATACCCATGATGTGCCAAAACTGATCCAAGCACGATGTTTGTTATGATGAATACGTGAGGTGGTTAGACCCAGCAAGGTGCTTGTACCGATTTTTACTGTAGCTCCTGACTGTGTGCGAGCAGTATAATGGACATCAGATGTGCTTTGGCTTTGAGTATTATGGTACTGTCCATTAATCCAAACGCCCCGATTGATGACGCCACCATAAATATAACCACCACTTTGTTGACCTGCTTGCTGGTTATTTAGTGTCACAGAAATGGTTAAAGGTGTAGGGGCAACATCAAGCTGACGAATGAGTGGTAAGATACGAGCATGATCAGCAGGCGTGGCACGTATGATGAGTTGGTCTTGATACAGTGTCACTGTCCCGCCTGAGCCACCATAAGCAGGTGAGAGTTCGTTTTGCACCACTTGCACAAGATTTGGATTGCCATGAGTGTGAATGACATAGGTCTGATAGGAGTTTTGTTTGGCATGGAGACTGCTGACGTTTAGCAGTAAAAGCAGCCCCACCCCAATAAGACTTTGATGTAAGCTCTGATGACCCTGATAGAAAGTATGTTTTTGGTTCATTTTAAGCCTAGTACATCTTGCATATCATAAAGACCTGCTGGTTTATCGCTGAGCCATATTGCTGCACGCACTGCCCCATTGGCAAAAGTCGTGCGATTTTGGGTTTTATGTGTCAGTTGGATGATTTCGCCATTCATGATGAATTCTACTGTATGCTCACCAACAATCTCGCCTCCACGTACTGCATGAATGCCGATTTCCCCCTCGGCACGTTTAGATTGACCGTTGCGTCCATAGACAGCAGAGGTTTTTAGGGTTTGTCCACGAGCAGTAGCGACTGCATTTGCCATCATCAGTGCTGTACCAGAGGGTGCATCGAGTTTGTGTCGATGATGGTGTTCGATGATTTCTACATCAGCATCCATGCCTAACACTTTGGCGGTAGTAGCAAGTAGGTTTAAGGATAGATTGACTCCCGTTGAGTAGTTGCCCGCATAAACGATGGGAATGAACTCGCTGGCTTCTTTGAGCTTGGCTTCTTGGGCGTCATCAAGTCCTGTGACACCCATAACAAGCGGAACTTTGTGAGCAATACATGCTGTTAATATCTCATCTAAGGCATCAGGCAGGCTAAAATCAATAAGCACGTCAGTGTTTGACAAATCTAACGTAGAGAGTGCTACACCACACTTGGTCATGCCTATAAATTCCCCAGCGTCCACACCAATAAGGCTAGATATCGCACGCACAAAGGCACCTGACAGGTTGGTTTTACGGTTGTTAAGAGTTGCTTCTAATAGCATGCGACCCATGCGTCCTGAGGCACCCATGATAGCAATATTTAATGTCATGACATCTCCTTAAAATGGCTAAAACATACCTTGATGATAACCAAAAATCCCTAAAAAGTAAATTTAAAATTCAAAATAAAAACACGGTTCTATTACCGTGTTCTTGAAATAAACCCCACCATCGTTTAATTGCCCATGCGTCATTTTGCCTCAATAATTTACAAAAAGCAGCAGGGCCAAATCTTGCTTTTGTATATCAAAGGCTTATTGGATGGGATAGCCATCGTTGGGTATGTTTAAAAAACAGGCGGTGTTTCCTATTTAATGATAAGGCTGATGTTGGGCATGTCTTTATCTTTTGTTTATGAAATTTTAATCAAAAATGTCTTTGACTTCATCTTTGATTTTATCAAAAAAACCTTTTTTCTTGACGCTTGCCCCGTTATCACCATGTAAAGTTTTGGCGAATTGTTCAAGTAAGTTTTTTTGCTCATTGTTTAGGTTGGTGGGGGTTTCAACGATGATTTTACAAATCAAGTCTCCCTGCATGCCACCACGTACGGTGGTGACGCCTTTACCACGTACACGCAGAAGTTTACCACTTTGAGTACCTTCGGCGACTTTGATTTTCAAGCGACCGCCATCTAATGTGGGAATTTCGACGTCATCTCCTAAAGCAGCGGTAGCGATGTTAACAGGAATGTCAATATGTAAATCTGCACCATTTCTGGTGAAAATCTCGTGAGGTTTGACATGAATTTCTACATACAAATCTCCATTTGGCATACCACTGTCGCCTGCCTCGCCTTTACCTGACAGACGCACGCGGTCACCATTATCCACGCCAGCAGGAATAGAGACTTCTAAGGTTTGGGATTTATGTTGTTTGCCTTCACCATGGCAGTCAGGGCAGGGGTTTTTGATTTTTTTGCCACTACCATGACAGTCAGGACAGGTCTGCTGCATGACAAAAAACCCTTGCTGCACACGCACTTGACCATGTCCGCCACAGGTGGTACAGTTGGTGATGTCGCCTGCAGATTTTGCCCCCTTGCCATCACAGGTATGACATTGTACACTGGTATTATAAGTAATTTCTTTTTTGCAGCCTGCTACTGCTTCTTCTAGGGTTAAGCTGATTTGATAGAGTAAGTCAGCACCTTTGCTGGCACGTGAGCCACGACTGCCAAACATGTCACCAAAGATGTCACCAAAACCGCCACTGCCAAAATTGCCAGTACGTCCACCTCCAAAGAAGCTGCCAAAAATGTCATTTAGGTCATCGGCACTAAATCCACCGGCATTACCAAAGCCTCCATTATTCATGCCTTGTTCAAAGGCAGCATGTCCCATGCGGTCATAAGTGGCACGTTTTTGGGCATCTGATAGCACTTCATAAGCCATCGTAGCCTCTTTGAATTTTTCTTCGGCAGTAGCATCGTCTGGGTTTTTATCGGGGTGGTATTTCATGGCAAGACGGCGATAGGCTTTTTTGATTTCTTTTTCGTCTGCTGATTTATCCACGCCTAAAATGGTATAAAAATCTTTACTCATGTGTTATCCTGATTGGGGTTGATCCCAGTATTTGGTGATTTAAAGTGGGTTATTCAAGGCGGTTCATGCCAACTTGCCATAACTATCAATGATTGGCAAAAATAAAAATCTGCCTATTTATGGTGTTTTTATGCCAATTATCAAGATTGTTTTGTGTCATTTTTACCAATTTTCAAAAAATTTATGGCAAAATAGTCAGAATTTTTATCATCATTGTACTGCCATGAAAATCGGTAAGCTCCTACTATTAGGTCTCATTGTTGTTGCTGTTGTTATCATCATGGGTTCGCCTTATTATAAACTCTACACTCTAAAAAATGCCTATGACAAAGCAGATTATACTCCCATCATCAAAAGCATTCATTTTGAGAAGTTACGTCCAAATCTTAAACAGCAGCTCCATGCTAAGACAGATGATTGGCTAGCATCCAATGAAGTCATGCAGGGTTTGTCGCTGTTTGGAGGGTTGTTGGGCGTGGATGATAAAAAACTTGTGGACATCGCTCATGATTTTATTGATACTAGCGTTGATAAAGGTGTTACGCCTGATAATTTGACACGTTTAGCCCAAGGCGAGGTATCGCCAGAGAGTATGCCCATGCTCATTGGTTTGGCGATGTTGGGTGGTCATGTGGATATTGAGCATTTGATGAGGGATTATCTAAGTACGGGAGATATCAATGTTGCTATTGATAACCAAAAAGTTGCCATCGCCAAAAAAGTCAGCAAGGAGGTAGAGCAGCCAACCAAACCCAAACTTTTCTATTGTGGCATAAATTGCTTTGAGGTTACCACCACCATAAAAAATCAGCCTTATACCATCATCATGAGTCGCCATCAAATAGTAGATTGGCAAATTGATAATGTGATATTACCTTAATTATAAAACAGATAAAAAGAGCTAGAGTTATTATCATCAAAATTTTAAGTTAATAATGATGCTACCACAACAAATAAGCATTGGTTATCGTTGTGCTATCATTATTTTAGTTTATGCTTAATAATCCTTCATTGGTATTTTAAATCAATGATATACAAATTTTTAACCAATCATTTTTATAAGTTTAAAAATAATTAAAAATCAATGATTTGATATAAATATATGCTTAAATAATATGATGCTTCCTTTACTTTTTATAAAAAATAGTGCTTGTGTTTTTTGAGGGCTTATGTTTTAATATACTATGCATGACACAATAACCATTACCATTTTGTTTTGTGACACATGCATGACGATTTTTAGCAATTTGTTAGTAGTCATTAAAATTTAAAATTATCTGAGTAATTTTAAATTTTAATCATTGATAACTATTACTTAATATCACCATCATTTTTTTTATTCTTTTAAGGAATAGCATCATGGCTAAATTATCTCTTGACGCGCTTAGTGATATCGATGGCTTCGTAGCAGCAGCACTGGTTGATAGCGAGTCAGGTTTGACAATGGTAACTTTGGGGTCAGGCATTGATTTGGAGTTAGCAGCAGCGGGCAATACCGAAGTCGTCAAAGCCAAGCGTAAAACTGCTAAGTCACTTAGTTTGAGTGACTCTATTGAAGATATTCTAATTACACTAAGTGGTCAGTACCATCTTATTCGTCCATTGGTTCGTAATGAAAATCTGTTTTTATACTTAGTGCTTGACCGCCAAAAGTCGAATTTGGCAATGGCTCGTCACACTCTAAAAGGTTTTGAAACTGAGTTGGACTTTTCTTAATATCACCCTTCAGATATTAAGCAATAAAAAACACCTGTTAACTAACAGGTGTTTTTGTTTGGGCGGTTTTAGATGGTTTTATTCTCTTAAGCTTAACCTAAAATGACAAAAATGCTTTGCAGTTAATCCCCCAACTCCATTATAATAGAAGAATTCGTTACATGATATTGGACACATAATGACCATTCAAAAAAATCACTTTACCCTGCCAACATGGTTTGGTTCAGCATTGGTGGCAGGCATGAAGCGTGGCATCGAAAAAGAAGGTTTGCGTATGCAACCCGATGGCTACTCCGCCAAAAGTTTCCATCCTGCCAAGCTCGGCTCTAAGCTTACCCATCCGTACATCACCACTGATTATTCTGAAAACCTCCTAGAACTCATCACCGAACCTAAAACTACCATTAAAGATGCGTTGGACATGCTTCGTGAGCTACATGTTTTGGTGCATCGCTCATTGGAGAATGATGAAATGATGTGGCCGCTATCTATGCCTTGCATG
>JBHCHC010000226.1:0-2961 GCA_041802645.1 Moraxella sp.
CAATGCTTCATTGAACTGCTTAACAGTGTGCTCAAGGTTAATGATATGAATGCCGTTGCGAGCACCAAAAATGTACTGGTTCATTTTTGGATTCCAGTAGCGAGTCTGGTGACCGAAGTGAGCACCTGCTTCTAGCAAGTCACGCATGGCAATTTGGGTAGGGTTTGACATATTAAGTCCTTAAAATTTGGGTTATGCCTCCACGAATGAGCCTTACCGAATTTGTCTGTGATTTGCCATCACAAACAAACACCCCGATAAGCCAAAAAGCAAGTCTGATGATGTGTTCAGACTTTAATTCGTGTGTGTCATTAGGGTTCATGTAGTTTCTATTTTAGGGCTTGGGTTAGCCGGCCAAATAAAATGCTTAAATAAAAAAGCCACTTATTATAACACTCTTTTTTAGATTTAACAAATAAAAATCGCCCAATTTTTACTGGGCGATTGGCTAAATGCTTCATGATGTCAAAGGTCACATAGCTACTTTGACCTGATTGCAGTGTTGTTATCAGTCATCATTGGCAGACTTTTCCACGGTTTTAGCTTGTCCATCAATGGTGGTACGACCCTTACCAAAATTACTACCAAATCCACCACTACCAAAGGGATTACCTTGCCCAAAAGGATTATTGGGGTTAATACCTCCCATGCCACCAAAGGGGCTTTGACCGCCCATCTGTTTTGCCATCATTGCCATCATTTTATCCTGATTATTCATGGCGTAATTTTTGGCTTTATTGGTCAGTATTTTTTGAATGGCAGGCAGTAGCAATAAAAATGCCCCAATATCCGTTAAAATCCCTGGCAAAACAAGTAGCAATCCTGCAATACCAAAAGCAACAGATTTGGTGATGGTGGCTTCTGGAGGCTGATTGGCGGGATTGGGAATAACGCCATTTCTCATTTGCTGTGCCATTGGATTTAGGGTGCCAGCAGCTTTTTTAATCAAAACAACACCAATCACTGCAGCGATGATGAACCACAAAAACACGAACCAACCACTCACAAATTGAGCAATCAGATACCAAATCAGCATTTCAATGATGAACCACATCAAAGCAATACCTACAATAACACCCATACCTTTTCCTTATCAAGTTAGTCGATGACTAAGAGATGAAATTGAGAAATTTAATACAAAATAGTTTATAATACCAAATGTTGGTGCTAACGCCAACTTTTTAAAGGTTAAGATAACAAATTTTAACATTTATTCACGCTAAGTACGCTCATATGACCCTTATTATTGGTATAGATCCTGGTTCTCGCATGACAGGATATGGCATTATCCGCACCCAAGGCGATAAACTTGAATTTTTGGACGCAGGCACGATACGCACTGACAGTCCTGACATGCCTATGCGGATTGAGCGGATTTTTGCAGGGATTAGCCGTATTGTCCGACATTATCAAAAATACTCTGACAGTCCCATGCATGCTGCCATTGAGCAGGTATTTATGGCAACCAATCCTGACTCCGCCCTAAAACTCGGTCAGGCTCGTGGAGCAGCGATTGCAGGACTGACGGCTTGCGGATTAAGTGTTTCAGAATACACCGCTCGCCAAATCAAACAAGCGGTGTGCGGCTATGGGGCAGCAGACAAAGACCAAGTCTCAGCGATGGTTTGTCGCATACTTACTTTAGATGTTATCCCTCAGGCGGATGCAGCAGATGGCTTGGCATGTGCCATTTGTCATGCCCACTCCAGTCATTCCATGCACAAACTTTTGGGCAATAGCGTCTTAACTGGTCGCAGCACCTCTAAGAAAAAGGGTAGGTGGAGATTGACCGAAGCAGATTTATTACATAAAAAACTTTAACTCCATCGCTTTTAACCATGAAAAAATCAGTATTGGCTTATTCAAAGTCGCCATGCTGTTAAAAACACAAAAAGAGAATATGCTGTGTTTTGCTACTCTCCCACTTTACAGAGTATTAATCTGATAATTTTGACAGTATTTCGATTATCAATGACTATTTCATCACAATCATTTTGATGTGACGGGTTTGAATTATTTTGGCAAATAAAGCACCAACGAAAATAGATACAAGTAGTGCCAGCCAAGCCAAGCAAAAATCCTCATCACTCACGAAATTATGATTTATGGCATAATGTGAATCAATCTGAAATTTCTTAAAGAATATGACTGTGTTATTTTTAATTTAAAAAAAACACCAAGTACCAGCGGTTTAGCTCAATTACCATTTAACTTAATTAAGACATCTGTTAATAGCTGAAAATATGATAAAGATTAAAGCCAATGTTGATTGGTTTAGTTGACATACATGATGCATCCTGTGCTAATTACCATGGTTTGAGTGAGAATACTCATTTATTAAAGCAGTCATCATTCAATCAAAACATGATGACTTTAAAATAAGATGACTTTAATAAAGTACGTTTCACATGTTATATTAGGACAGGATTTTAAAGGCGTCTATAACATTCTTATATGCAAAGCCATCGAATATACGATGGTCAGCAACACCAAAAATCAAATAAAAGTTAGTGGAGTTTTTATGTCTTGGTTTCCCAAATGGCAACTCTTTACAGGCGACATCAACAAACAGCCTGTCGCCACCAATGAATATCTACCACCCATGCAGACGATCATGCTTGGCATTCAGCACGTGTTAGCCATGTTTGGGGCGACCGTGCTTGCCCCTTTACTCATGGGCTTTGATGCCAATCTTGCCATCATGATGAGCGGGATTTGTACCATCTTATTCTTTGTGATGACAGGCGGACGAGTACCAAGCTATCTGGGGTCGTCTTTTGCCTTTATTGGCGTGGTTGCTGCGGCGACTGCTCACGCCACAGGCTCAGGGGCAAATCCTAACTTATCGGTTGCCCTAGGTGGCATCATTGCTTGCGGTGTTTTGTATGCCTTGATTGGCTTTATCGTCATGGCGACAGGCACTCGCTGGATAGAACGACTCATGCCCCCTGTGGTCACAGG
>JBHCHC010000227.1:0-6538 GCA_041802645.1 Moraxella sp.
AACAGTTTAATCAGGCATTACTTAACAAGGTTTAAAAGAAAGACTAAGTGTTATTCTAAATGTCAAACCATGATGGCGTACTCACTGAATTTATTGTTTGCTAAGTGGGGTGGGTGGTTGAGTATAGTTTAGTTACAGTGCAGTATATCATATGTGCTCATCTGCGTCAGCCCTTAACTTTTATTTGCCAAATCAATAGAAATTTTTTATAATCCTGCCTGTTAAAACACGTTGTTTTTAGCAACCATTTACCTTACTCCACTTAGGAAAACTCATGTCAAAAATCAACATCGCCATCATCGGTGGTACAGGCTACACAGGTGTGGAACTGATTCGTCTGTTATCGCAGCATCCTTATACAAACATTCGCTATCTGACATCACGCAGTGAGAAGGGGCGAGTGGTGAGTGAAATTTTCCCAAGTTTATTGGGGGTGTGCGATGTGACATATAGTGACATGACTGATGAAGTCATGGATGAGATTGGGCAGGCGTGTCAGGTGGTATTTTTTGCCACACCGCATGGGGTGGCGATGACCCATGCACCAAAACTCATCGTGCAGGGTGCGAAAGTCATTGATTTGGGAGCGGATTTTCGTCTACAAAATCTGGATGAGTTTAGCAAGTGGTATGGACTGGAGCATTCCTGTCCGGATGTTTTGGTGCAGGCAGTGTATGGTCTGCCTGAGATTCATCGTAATAAAATCAGCACCGCTTCGGTCATTGCTAACCCTGGTTGTTATCCCACAACTGCCATTTTAGGGCTAAAGCCTGTCATTGATGCTCAAAATGATGCGAACAAACCTCTAATTTTGCCTAATATCATCGTTGATGCCAAATCAGGTGTGTCGGGAGCGGGGCGTAATACCAAGATGAATTTGCTGTTTAGTGAGTTATCAGATAATTTCTCAGCATATGGCGTGGCAGGCCATCGCCATAGTCCTGAAATCAGCCAAGGTATTCATGTGTTTTTGGAGTCAAAATTCCCCCAAAAAATCCGTTTTGTGCCCCATCTTGTGCCCATGATACGAGGCATGTTTAGCACCATTCATTTGACATTAAACGATGAGGGTAAGAGGGTAGACTGGCAGACGATTTTTGAAAAAACCTATCAAAATGAGCATTTTGTAGATGTGCTTGCCAAAGGTGTACTGCCTGACACACGTTCGGTGCGTGCGTCCAATCGTCTAAAAATCTCCGTCCATCAAAACGATGATGTTTTAACCATTCTGGTGGTGCAGGATAATTTGGTCAAAGGAGCAAGTGGTCAAGCAGTGCAGAACATGAACATTCTATGTGGATTTGACGAGATGTGCGGACTTGGGGCGGCGTTTGGGGGGTGTGCGGTTGTGCCTTAGCATGAGTGGGATTTGATGTTATTTGGGTAACATGCTTGAAAAAACACCAACCCAACCCAATATCAGTACATACTGGCGTTACTATCTAACTCATAGGTAGGAGAAAAACATTAGGAGAAAAACATGGCAACTGATACTCTAACCTTAAAAGTCTTTGGAATGACCTGTGATGGTTGTGTGCAAAGTGTGCATCATGCTCTAACGGACATTGCAGGGGTGCAAAATGTGGAGGTGAATCTACCCCTTGAACAGGCGATGATTGAGTATGATGACGCACAGGTGGATAAAATTGACCTCATTAAAGCGGTGGAGGAGGCAGGTTTTAGTACCACTTGATGAGCATAAGACTCCTCTTTTAAAAACCAAGACTTTTAGGTCTTGGTTTTTTAGTGGATAAGTTGGCTTGGGGTGTTAGCTAAAGACCTTCATTCGCTCAGCCACAGGCGCGAAAGTTTTCTCACCAGCAGGAGCAACAATACCTCCAAATACAAGCTGTGCTGTCAGCTGCCAGTTATCAGGTATCTTCCACTCAGTTGCCACAAAATCGTTGATGAGCGGGTTGTAATGTTGTAAGTTGGCACCGACATTTTCACTGGCCAAAGCTGTCCAAATGGCATACTGATGCATGGCACTGGTGTGGTGTGACCAAATGGGGAAATTATCAGCATAAAGTGCAAATTGCTCTTGCAAGCCTTTGATTACATTCATGTCTTCAAAAAATAACACTGTGCCTGCCGCTGCCTTAAACATATTAAGCTTAACTTCGGTGGGAGCAAAACTCTCAGCAGGGACGATTTTGCGTAAAATCTCGTTCGTGGCATCCCATAGTTTTTCATGCTCAGCGCCATGTAAAACCACCAGACGTGTCGATTGCGAGTTAAAAGATGAGGGCGTGTGCAGTAGGGCATGTTCCACGAGTTGGTCGATTTGAACACTGGTCAGTGGTGTATTTTTATCCAAAGCGTAGACAGAGCGACGACGTTCGGCAACAGCTTGAAAAAGTTGGACAGACATGATGGTTCCTTATTTAAAATGAATTAAAAAATAAGTGAAAAATTCAATCTTAGCAATAAAATTATTATAAAATAAAAAGACAAGAAAACAACGGCTATTTTGTTAAAAGTTCGTGTCTTATTAAGAAAATATTTGTAATGACTAAATTCAATGATAATGTCTGATGACACATGCACTTACCGGTTCAGCTGTCATGCGGTAGAGCAAACAGTCTCACTAAAGCCACTGGCGGCTTGGGCATGTCGGTGGTGATGACCAGTAAGCATATTATCCATTTAGAACGCACGCTAGGGATGAAACTTTTGCACCGCAAGCTGTAACTAACACTGAGCTAAACTTAAGTTTAATAATTTTTATCAATGGATGCAGATCTTATTTTAAAAACCAAAGTATCGCCATCGGCAACCAAATGGCAGTCACCAAACCATTGATCGCCAAACCAAAGGCGGCATATCGCCCTGCGGTGGGGCTGATGGTCCATGCCTCTACTGTGCCAATGGCGTGAGCAACCAATCCAAGTGCTAAGCCCTTGGCTCGGTCGTCTACAATGTTTACAAATAAAAGACGACATACGCCCGCTCCCAAAATCCCCGATACAATGATGATGAGGTTTGCCATGACCAAAGGCGCCTCAATGATTTGGGCAACGGACAGTCCTACAGGAGTGGTGACAGAACGTGTGGCAAAGGAGAGGATGGTGTCCATGCTTAGGGAAAATGCATAAGCAAGTAACATGGGTATGATTGCCCCAACCATGCTTGCCAGCACGACGATGATGGAGAGTTTTTTAATAGGCAAACCTTTAAAATCCATGCCTGCAAGTGGCACAGCCAATAGCACCGTACTGTATCCAAGTAAGCGGTCAAAGACAGGTTTGGCGTTGGCATAATAAGTATCGTAGGGGATTCTGATGACCGCCAACATAAGCAAGGTCAGCACGATGGCGATGATGATCATCGGTATGCCACGAAAGTATTTATTGATATAACGCAGGACGTATTTTGCACCCACATGAGCGATGAGTGTGACGATAAATGCAATGAAAATAGTTGTGCCATCAAGAACCATCTCAGACATGAAAGTGCTCCTCGTCGTCCTTCTTGATGGATACACCATCTCTTAGCCAAGAGGCTGACAGCTTGGCAAATGCCCACAGCGGAATGACCGTGCTAATGATGATGACAACCGATACCGCCATCAAGTCTGAACCCAACCCGAACAGGAGGACACCGGCACCTGCCGACACCGGCAAAAAAGCAAATCCACTATCTACGAGCAATACACTTGCAGATGAAGACAACCAATTTGGTAAGTCCCCCTTAAGGAGTCTGATGCTCATTAAAACAACAAAAAGCGATACCAAACCAACAATATTGGTTGCTGTTGGCATACCAAAAGCAGTACAAACCACAAGTGCAAGCTCACGCACACCAATAACAATGACAATCGTGGCAGTCATGCCTAGCCAAAAAGTTGGAGAGTGGTAAGCGGGCTTCATGATGTGTCCTATAAATTAGGTAGGGCAGATTTGACCGTGTAACAATCTTCGATATCAGATGTCAAATAAGATGTCAATGTTCAAATTTTTGATTGAATGATTGTATTTAATCATCATCATGGGTTTTGGTCAATTTTTAGGAGTTTATGTTCGTCATTTTGTTAGAAAATAACGCCAAATACTCTTGGTATGTGGCGTTATGTTTGGGGGTAGTGGATGGTTTATCGACCAATCGCTCTCCAACCGATGTCACGGCGGTACTGAATACCATCAAAGGCGATACCGCCACAGATAGATAGGGCGCGAGCTTGGGCGTCCGCCACCGTCTCGCCTAGAGCGGTCACACACAGCACGCGTCCGCCATTGGTCATGATGCGACCTTGCTCTTCTTTGGTACCTGCATGAAAGACTTTAACGTCTTTAAATTGCCCTACTTGAGGTAGACCTGTGATGACATCACCTGATGAGGAAGTCTCTGGGTAGCCACGACTTGCCAGTACAATACCAAGTGCTACCTCATCTGTCCATTCGGCAGTTTTGGGCAAATGACCATCTAAGCCCGCCAAAATCAAATCCACCAATGATGACTGTAATCTCATCATGATCGGCTGAGTCTCAGGATCGCCAAATCGGCAGTTAAATTCAATCACGCGAGGGTCGCCTTGTTCGTCTATCATCAGTCCTGCGTATAAAAATCCAGTATAAGGAGTACCGTTTCGTTTCATCTCATTGACAACAGGGCGGATGATTCGTTCCATGACCTTGTCATGCACCTGTGCTGTAACAACAGGAGCGGGGGAGTAAGCACCCATGCCACCTGTATTTGCCCCTTTATCACCTTCAAAGATGCGTTTGTGGTCTTGGCTGGTCGCCATTGGTAAAATGTTATCACCATCAATCATGCAAATAAAAGAAGCTTCCTCACCTGCTAAAAATTCCTCAATCACCACACGAGATCCTGCTAAGCCAAATTTATTACCAGAGAGCATGTCGTCAATGGCAGCGAATGCCTCAGCCTCATTCATGGCAACGATGACCCCCTTGCCTGCCGCCAACCCATCGGCTTTGACGACAATCGGTGCTCCTTTGGTACGCACAAATGCTTTGGCCTCATCGACTTCAGTAAAGACCTCATAAAAGGCAGTGGGAATGTCTATTTTTTTCATGAAATCTTTGGCAAAAGCTTTTGACCCTTCTAGCTGTGAGCAGTATTTAGAACAGCCCCATACACGGATATTGGCGTTTTGTAAATCATCGACAATACCAGCAACAAGTGGTGCTTCAGCACCAACCAACACAAAGGCAATGTCATTTACTTGGCAAAATTCAATGACGGCTTGGTGATTGGTGATGTCTAATGCGACATTTTGTAGTTTAGGCTCATGGGCGGTGCCTGCATTGCCTTGAGCAACATAGACGGTAGATACTTTAGGGTCTTTGGCACATGCCCATGCCAACGCGTGCTCACGCCCGCCCGTACCTGTCACTAAAATCTTCATAAAAATCCTTGGAATTAAAGGTGAATGGGTGGTTTATTGTATCAAAATTTGTCTTAAAAATCCTGATAATCAAGTCTTCGTCCATAAAAAAGCATCATCACTGGTTCAAACCAATAATGATGCCCTAAGATAACCTTGGGTGTTCAGTGCTATAAAGATAAAAGAATTTACCCAACGTCATCGTGGTCTAATCTATTATCAGTTCAATCACCTTAGATTTAGCCTGCCTTTTTAAGGGTGTGTCTTCTGCTGGGTTCTCTATGTTCATCAGTCTCATACAGTGCTCCAGCACGCCCCACGATGAGCGGATCGATGTTACCAATCTGTGAGTCATCTTTACCCTCATAATTAAGCTTATTGAGTACATAACGCATGGCGTTCAATCTGGCACGTTTTTTACAATCAGACTTGATGACAATCCATGGTGATTCGCTCGTGTCAGTTTCGAAAAACATCGCTTCTTTGGCAATGGTGTAATCATCCCATTTATTCAAAGACGCCTTATCTACAGGGGAGAGCTTCCATTGTTTTAGAGGGTCATGCTCACGACGGTCAAAACGCACTCTTTGCTCCTTACGACTGACAGAGAACCAGAACTTGATGAGTGTGATGCCAGACTGGATGAGTTGCTTTTCAAAAGCAGGAACCTGCTCCATAAAAATATCATACTCTTCATCGGTACAAAAACCCATGACACGCTCTACCACAGCACGGTTGTACCACGAACGGTCATACAGCACAATCTCGCCAGCGGTAGGCAGGGTCTGCACATAGCGTTGAAAATACCACTGTCCACGTTCGGTTTCGGTGGGTTTTTCTAGGGCGACCACTCGAGCACCACGAGGGTTTAGGTGTTCCATGAAGCGTTTGATTGTACCGCCCTTACCTGCGGCATCTCGTCCTTCAAAGAGTATGACGATTTTCTGTCCTGTGGCCTTGACGTGAGGTTGTAGTTTTAGCAATTCGATTTGTAATTTGTATTTTTGAGCTTCGTAGTTTTTACGGCTCATGCGGTTTTTATAAGGATAGCCACCTTCACGCCAATTGGGGGCAAGTTCGGTGTCTTTGGATTTGTTGGCGGTCAGTTCAGCACTTAGCTGAGTGGCGACGTTGGTGGTAGGCAGATATTCTACCAAGCGATTACCAATCTGTACTAAGTCATCAGAACTG
>JBHCHC010000228.1:0-9627 GCA_041802645.1 Moraxella sp.
CAAGCAAATCACTTGCTGTTCTAGCAGTAACTTGTGCTACAAAAAATTCAAGCAGTTTTATTTGAACTTTTTTACTTAATTTACAATGGGTTATCTTCATGTTTGTAGTATAGCATAAGTGCTAATCTACTACAGCCCCAAACTCTATTCGCCAATGAGTTACCTCGATTTTATCTGAGTGATTTAAGTCAAGAATTATTGGCATTTAGCGTGGATGCTGACAAGCCCATCTTTATTGGTCATTATTGGCTACATGGCAAGCCCACCATCTTGTCTGATAAAGTGGTGTGCATTGATTATTCGGCAGGCAAAGGAGGTCATCTGACTGCCTATCGGTTTGACACAGATAATCCCAAATTGGATGCTGATAATTTTGTGCAGTTTGAGGACTAAATAAATCGTGTCAGAGCATACTCATTTAATAAATCTTTGTTATAATAACGTCTTTGTTTTATTCATCCTGACCATTTTTATAACCAGTCAAAGTTAAGGACTCGCCATGTCAAACGCCAATCAGCCTGCTCCCATTACCTCGCCAGACGGCACACCAAAAGTCGGCATCATCATGGGAAGCCAGTCCGACTGGGCAACCATGTGCGAGGCGGCACAGGTACTTGCCGATTTTGGGATTGCCTTTGAATGTGAAGTGGTCTCGGCTCATCGCACGCCTGACAAGCTCTTTGACTACGCCAAAAAAGCCAAATCTCGTGGACTACACGTCATCATCGCAGGAGCGGGAGGGGCAGCTCATTTGCCTGGCATGTGTGCCAGTCAGACCGCCCTACCCGTACTTGGCGTGCCTGTCAAGTCAAGCACGCTGTCAGGTTGGGATAGTCTGCTATCCATCGTGCAAATGCCTAAAGGTGTGGCAGTTGGCACGCTTGCCATTGGTACGGCAGGGGCATTTAATGCAGGGTTACTCGCCATTCAAATACTTGCTTTGCATGATGAGCGATTGGCGGTGGAGTTGGATGCATTTCGTACCAAGCAGACGGATACGGTCTTGGCAAGTCCAACGCCAGGCATCATTAACACCCCTTAATGCCATTGGAGATTACTCATGCAATCTGCCAAAAAATGATTGTATCCGCCAAAACAATCAAATTTTTGCCAAGACCCAAGGTCTTACTGTGCTCAACTTTGAAACAAAAACCCCATGGGGTCTAACATATTTTGGACAACAAATGAACCCATCGCAAGAAGATAAATTCATCAACGGTGTTTACATCACATCAGTCAAAACTCATGGCAGAAGCACGCTGATTTAGCATTAATCATTTTTGGATATTATATGACTCATAACCCTCAAACCATCGGTATCTTAGGTGGCGGACAGCTTGGCATGATGATTGCTCAGTCCGCCTTACAATTAGGATACAAGTGTATATTTTTAGAAGATGCACCCAATGCTCCCGCCAGCCTATATGGCAAAGTTTATACCACAGGTGAGCTTGGCGACTTTATTGCCAACAGCGATGTCTTTACGCTAGAATTTGAAAACACGCCTGTTGCTACCGCCACAGAACTTGGTACGCAAAAAAACGGTATTTTCCCACCGCCAAACGCTCTAGCTGTCGCCCAAGACCGTCTTTCTGAAAAGGCATTATTCAATCAACTTGACATTGACACCGTACCGTACATGACGGTAAAGAGTCTTGATGACCTAGAACACGCTTGTGACGAGCTGGGCTTACCACTTGTGCTAAAAACAAGTCGTGGTGGCTATGATGGCAAGGGACAATTTGTCATCAGAACCGCATCAGACATCACCGCTGCTTGGGAGGAACTTGGTGGAGCAGTCATGGGAGGGGTCATGCCTGCACCTCTGATTGCTGAAGGCTTTATCCATTTTAGTCGCGAAGTCTCTATCATCGCTGTGCGTGGACAACAAGGTGACATCGCCTATTATCCTTTGGTGGAAAACCACCACACCAACGGCATCTTATCTAAGACCATCGCTCCTGCAGCAGGCGTAGAATCACTGACCGCCCAAGCCCAAAGCAACATCAAAAAACTCCTAGAACACTTAGATTATGTGGGGGTGATGACGCTAGAGCTGTTCGTGACGGACACAGGACTGATTGCCAATGAAATCGCTCCACGAGTGCATAACTCTGGGCATTGGAGTATAGAAGGAGCGAATACTAGCCAATTTGAAAACCACGTACGAGCGGTAGTTGGCTTACCCCTTGGAGATACAGGCATCATCAAGCCATCTGTCATGCTAAATGTCATCGGCAGTTATCCTGATATCAATCAAGTGATTAGCAATTCTGGCGTGCATTTTCATCACTATCACAAAAGTGAGCGAGCAGGTCGCAAAATCGGACACATCACCATCATGAGTGATGATAATGACCGTGTCACCGCACAGGTTGAAGCATTGCTCGCTCAAGTGGATAAAACAGCACCATAAGATGCCTAACTGACTGATGGCGATGTGTGCAAATTGCTTTTAATGGAATGACTGATGTGATGAACCAATATCACCCCACCATTAATGATTATTTAGAAGATGGTGCTTGCCAGATTTTACAATCTTGTCTGACCGATTATGTCATCACTCGAAATAATCAAGCAAGCAATGACATAGACTTAAAAGTGGCAAACACCCAACATGAACTGCTTTGCACCATCGATGTGCAATACAGCATGAATTTTTTAAAATATGGTGATGTGAGAATTGATTTGATGTCAGCGGGACGATTAAAACAAACATCTCATCAGTCGATTTATGCCTTAAATGCCAAAATAGCCCACTCTGCCGATGCCTTTGAGTGTTTTAACACCCTGTTTGAGATTCATAAATACGGCAAATATCTCATGCCATCAAACCAAAATCTACTGGGTGTTTTTTATTATTTTTATCATCAAGGCTTTGACAAACATTTGACAAATTTTAAACGACATAAGGCAGATTTTATTTTCTTTTTACCCAAAAGTGTGGTACTTGATGAATTAATGACCAATCCCAAATTAACCCTTAAAATCAATGATAAAGTAAAAAATCACATTCATGAAACTCATCATTCTGCTTTTATGTGCCTAAATATTTATGACATATCACAAAAATACCAGCTGCCCATTTTTTATGACAAAAACTCTTTTTACCAAGATTTTCCTTTGATTTTTCAGCGATATTTACAGGCATTATTAGGGACGACGAATGAACAACATCCAACTATTTAACGAAGACTGCATTCGTCAGATTCAAAAATTCCATCATGACGGTCAAAGGGTGCATCACATCATCACCGACCCTCCTTATGCCATTTCATCAACCAACAACTTTCATACGATGAATAACCCTCGAAAAGGCGTGGACTTTGGTGATTGGGATTGGGATTTTGACCCAACCTTATGGTTAGAGTATGCCATGCCGATTTTGGATAATCATGGATCATTGGTGGTGTTTTGTTCTTATCGTTTTATCTCCCAAATCACCGCCAAGATAGAGTATCTTGGGGGCGTGGTCAAAGACATCATGATTTGGCAAAAACAAAATCCCATGCCAAGAAACATCCATCGTAGATACGTGCAAGACATGGAATTCATCATTTGGGCGGTCAAATCAAAAAACAGCAAATGGATTTTTAACAAACCCAGCGACAAGCCTTATCAACGTGGATTTTTTCAGACTCCCACCTTGCTTGGTAAAGAACGCACCAAACACCCCACTCAAAAGCCTGTGGCACTCATGAGCGAGATCATTGCCATTCATAGCAATGCACATGAAATCATTTTAGATCCCTTCATGGGTGTGGGCAGCACGGGTGTGGCTTGCCAAAATTTACATCGAGCATTCATCGGTATTGAACAAGATAAAACATGGTTTGACATCGCCAAACAAAGGCTTAACACATGAAGATTTATGTGGATGCAGATGCCCTGCCCACCATTGCCAAAGAACTGATCATCAAGACCGCCAATCGCAAACAGGTTATGGCGATATTTGTGGCAAACAGCTTTATCAAACTGCCGCCCTCACCTTACCTAAAAAACATTGTCGTCAGTCAGGGCTTTGATGTGGCAGACACCTTCATTGTGGATAATGTGCAGGTTTGTGATTTGGTCATTACCAGCGACATTCCTCTTGCCAATGACGTATTAGAGCGTGGAGCGAAGGTACTGACCTCTCGAGGTGAGGAATTTACCTTAAACAACATCAAGCCCAAACTCAATGCTCGGGATTTTATGGAAAGCCTGCGTGGGACAAACGTGCTAGACTCAAAAAACATGGGCGGTCCAAAACCTTATGGCGACAAGGACAAAATCGCCTTTGCCAATGGATTAAATCGACTGGTTCATCCTGCTAAACCCGTTTAGCCCTATCTGCCAAAGACGTTTAAATTCAAGCAACACCACTAACGAAAACGCACAAAATTTTTTAAGCGAGCGTGTGATTTTTTTGGCATAATAGCGTTTTATTATTGTGCTTTTTATGCAGCCCTTCTTGCTTTTAATGAGATACATCAACCCATCATGATTGAACAATGGAACAAAGAGCTTATCATTCAACGCCTACTCGGTCTAACCTTGTTGGTGACACTCATCATTCTATGCTTTAAGGTGGTGCAGTTTTTTATCGTCCCTGCACTGTGGGCGGGGATTTTGGCGTACGTGACTTTTCCCGTTTACACTTTTTTTCATACCAAAGTTCGTCTAAGCCCCAGTTTTAGTGCATTTTTGATGACCTTTTGTATTTCGCTCATGATAGGCATTCCACTGGTTGTGGGCGTTTTTTATCTACAACACGAAGTGGTAAGCTTCGTTTCTATGGCAATACGCCGTCTACAAGCAGGATATTTAGATTTACCTGAACAAATCAAAAATCTACCTGTCATCGGACAGACGATTAAAGACACTTTATGGGAAATCAACAAAAACCCTGACGCCACCATGGAGGCAGTACGTAGTTGGGTGCAGTCACACCTGTATTATGGTAAAATCGCCTTTGATGCCACACTAAAAAACCTTGCCAAACTTGGCATGGCACTCATGACCTTATTTTTCTTTTATAGGGACGGTCAAAGCTTAATTCGCCAAATTCGCCAAGCCATGCGTAATATCATCGGCGACCGCATTGACAGCTATATTGATTCTGTGGGTGCAACCACCCAAGCAGTGGTGTATGGTATTGGACTGACAGCTTTGGCACAAGCACTCTTGGCAGGGATTGGCTATGTTTTTGCAGGTGCACCCAACCCTGTTTTACTAACAATATTGACCTTTGTCATCGCACTGGTTCCTTTTGGCACACCCTTTGCATGGGGCGGGGTGGCAGTATGGCTACTGTCTCAAGGTTACACCGCTGAGGGCATCGGTCTTGCTCTGTGGGGAACACTGGTCATCAGCTGGGTGGACAATCTCATTCGTCCGATTGTGATTAGTGGTGCGACCAAGATTCCTTTTATCATCATCTTTATCGGTGTACTTGGAGGGCTAACCGCTTTCGGTTTTGTGGGCTTATTCATCGGACCTGTAGTGCTTGCCATTGGGCTTGCGGTGTGGCGTGAGTGGATAAGTCAGCACAAAAATGAAATTTTTGCACCAAAAGAGGGGGCTGCCCCCATAACAGACCTCACCCCGACATCTGCCGATACCAACAAACCCGCTCATTAATCCTGCCATGGAGCAATCATGATAACCATTTTAGCTGATGAGAACATTGCCCATTTAGAGGATTATTTTAATCATGATAATATTAGGCTGATTAAGCTTGAGGGGCGAGACATCTGTCAGGATACCCTTGACAAATATCAACCTAATGCCCTACTCATTCGCTCAGTCACACCCATTAATGCCAAAAACATGCCAAACCCTAAAGGCATCCAATTTATTGGCTCGGCCACCATTGGAACCGACCATGTCGATGATGAATTTATCTACAATCACCGCATACACTTTGTCAATGCCAAAGGATCTAGCAAGCATTCAGTCGCCCAATATGTCATTACCGCTCTTTTGAGCAAGCAACCTTCTCTCATCCACCAAAAAATCACGCTGGGCATCATTGGGCTAGGCAACATCGGTCAGACGCTCGCGAAATACGCTCAAAACTTGTGTTGGGATGTCTTAGGTCATGACCCCTATTTACCGCCCTCTAAGCTAAATAACAGCTCTTTTAATGAGTTGCTTACCAGCAGCGATGTCATTTCTATTCATACACCCTTAACCAAAACAGGCGACCATCCCACCTTTGAGCTGTTTGATAAGCCCCTCTTATCCAAGCTTAGACCTCAGACTTTTTTGGTGAACACCGCTCGTGGAGAGATTATTCGCCAACAGGATTTACTTTACGCCATCGATGATAAGCACTTACAGGTCATCTTAGACGTGTTTCCTTTTGAGCCGACCATTGACAAATCACTCTTAGATAAGCTCTCGATTGCCACACCACACATCGCAGGCTACACCTTAGAAGGCAAACTTCGAGGTACGGACATGATTTATCAGGCGTTTTGTGAGCATTTTGATTTACCGATCACAACACAGATGCAAGAACTATTGCCTCCGAATCATCATTCATGGCAACTGTTAAGAGATGCGTTATTAAAAGGCAATCACACTCTCTTGCACACTTATTATAATATCTTAAAAGACGACAAATCCCTACGTGACGCCTGCAGTGATGTCGTGCATGGAGCAGATTTTGATAGACTTAGAAAAGAATACCACTTAAAAAGAGAATGGCAATATGATGAATATGCATGATGACTTTCAAAATCACCCAAACGATTATCGTCCCAGCATGACCCTTGATATCGCCCTTCGTAAAGCCGAAATGCTAAGCGACATTCGCCGCTTTTTTATGAGCCGTAATGTACTGGAAGTGACCACACCCATACTCTCTTGCCATGGCAATACCGATGTTTTTATAAAAAGCGTGACTGCTAACTTTACACAGCAAGCCAAGGCAAGTATGGGCTACTTGCATACCTCACCAGAGTTCGCCATGAAACGAGTGCTAGCAGATTATCAAGTGCCAATTTATCAGATTTGCCAAGTGTTTCGTGATGATGAAAAGGGGCATAAACACAACATTGAATTTACCATGCTAGAATGGTATCGCCCTAATTTTAACCTAAACCAACTGGCAAATGAGCTCAATGAATTGATTGGTGTGACTTTAAACAAAGCGTTACCCTTTAAAACTTACCGCTATGCCCAAGCTTTTTTGGATCATTTAGACATTCATCCCTTTTCTGCCAGCATTGACGCCCTAAGACAAACCTCCCTAAAACATAACATCAGCCTTGACATGGGTGATGACAGACAGGGTTGGCTCGATTTATTGTTTAGCCATGTGATAGAGCCGACTTTAGGGTTTGATTTACCCACCCTCATCAGTGATTATCCTGTAGCAACCGCTTCTTTGGCAAGGATAGAAAAAGATGATGATGGGTTTGATGTTGCCAAACGTTTTGAGTTATATATCAATGGTTTTGAGATTGCTAATGCCTATGATGAGCTTGCCAATGGTGACGAACTCTTAAACCGTTTTCATCAAGACAATCAAAGACGTGCCACACTAGGACTGCCAATCATTCCCATAGACACTCACCTCATCGCTGCCTGTGATGAGTTGCCACCTTGCAGCGGCATTGCCTTGGGTATTGATAGGCTGTTTATGGTACGTGAAAAATTATCTGACATCAGCCAAGCGATGATGATGACGACAGACAGGGCGTGACATCACGATGTTCATGAGACTGATATCTTAAGTGACATCCGATGAGTGCCTTGATTTTTTTATCTTTGTAAGCATGTATCATAGGACATTATGATGTCACCCCTATCTGATGTTGACATGTTTATATTTATTTTTAAAGGATATGCTTTTGACTCTAACTCGCACCCTTAGTTTTGAGCTGACCCCAAGCGAACTTCGTACTCTGCTTGGCGAATACAACACCCATCTAAAATACCTACAAGACCGACTTGCTGTGAGCATCATCAATCGAGGTAATGAGTTCATCCTCACGGGCGATTTGGCACAGATTGAACGTGCTGAATATGTGCTGACTGAACTGGCTGACACCGCCAAGACCAGTAATGACATCAGCCCAGAAGCTTTGCATCTACTCATTCAAGCAAGTCTAACCAGAAGCACACAGCCTGCCCAAACTACCGCCCCTGTCAGTTTATCCACTCGCAAAGGTAAAATCACCCCAAAGGGATATAATCAAGCTGAGTATGTGCGTAACATTTTACTCTCTGACATCTCCTTTGGGGTTGGTCCTGCTGGTACAGGCAAGACTTATCTGGCGGTGGCGGTGGCGGTGGATATGTTAGAACGAGGTGAGATTGAGCGAATACTACTGGTGCGTCCTGCAGTGGAGGCAGGTGAAAAACTGGGTTTTTTACCAGGAGATTTGACTCAAAAAATCGATCCCTATCTACGCCCCTTATATGATGCACTCTATGAGATGCTCGGCTTTGAAAAAGTTGGTAAACTCTTAGAACGCCAAATCATCGAGGTTGCCCCACTTGCTTATATGCGTGGACGAACACTAAATAACAGTTTTGTGATACTAGATGAAGCCCAAAACACCACACCCGAACAAATGAAGATGTTCTTAACCCGTCTTGGTTTTGGTTCTCGGGCAGTCATTACAGGTGACACCTCACAGGTGGACTTGCCTCGTGGTCATAAGTCAGGGCTAACCCAAGCCTTAAAAATATTGGCAAACATTGATGACATTCACATCACACACTTTACCAGTCGTGATGTGGTAAGACATCATTTGGTGCAAAAAATCATTGATGCCTATGATGCTCACGACGTCATTGAAAACCAAGCCGAAAGCGAACGTGCCGAGATTCGTAAAAAGCAGCGACAAGAACAAGAGCTAAATCGCACGCTCAGTGCCCTATCTTTTTTAAACAGCATCAAAGAAGAGAAAAAAGATGGAGAAGCTCATGACTCAGGTGACGCTTAGCTTTAGTGATGACATGATGTCTTTGGCAGAACTGCCAATGTATCAAGAGGAGTTTTTAACCACTGTGTTGGCTCACGTACTGACGGTGATGCATAATAAAGTGGCAAGCGGCATGACACTGCCTTATTTTGCAGTTGATGATGACACAGTCCAAGCATGGATAGATTTACCCAAGTCGCTAGACATGTATGTTTGTGACCTAGATGAGGGCAGAGCATTAAATCTGGACGCACGAGGCAAGGATTATGCCACCAACATCTTATCCTACCCAAGTGGACTGACCCATGAATTATGTCACATGATGGGCAATGTATCCTTAGGTGAACTTGTGCTGTGCCATGATGTAGTCGTACATGAAAGCCAAGAGCAGGGCAAGACCTTAGAACATCATCTGACACATCTGGTTGTGCATGGCATCTTGCATTTGCTTGGTTTCGACCATGAATTAGGACAAAACGAGCAAGATGAGATGGAGGCTCTTGAGATAGAGATTTTGGCAACATTGGGGGTGGATAACCCTTATGAGTAAGACATGCCAAACGAGCTGATTTTAGGGATTATTAACTTCTTTACCTCCACTTTGGCAGGCATGGTAGGGATTGGTGGCGGAGCAATTTTGCTTGGGTTGATGCCGATGTTTTTGCCTGCAAACATCATCGTTCCCATACATGGTGCAGCACAGCTG
>JBHCHC010000229.1:0-8085 GCA_041802645.1 Moraxella sp.
CAGATAGCGATACATCTCTTCTACTTGTAATTTGGTTAAGCCCACTTCATCAAGCACCGCTTGCACTTCTTGTTTTTCAACCAGTTGCAGGCGTTTGTAGCTACGCATGGCAAGCAGACGTTTTAGAGCAAGTTTGACAGGAGCTTCATCACCTGCGGTCAGCATATTGGCAAGGTATTTGACAGGAATGCGTAGGCTATCCACATCAGGAATCAGTCCGTCCATTCCCACCTTGCCTGCTTCGGCAGCGTTTTGGATGGGTGATAGTGGTGGTACATACCAAACCATCGGCAAGGTGCGATATTCTGGGTGTAAGGGCAAGGCAAGTTGCCAGTCCATTGCCAATTTATACACAGGCGATTTTTGAGCTGCTTCAATCACGCTCATTGGCACACCATCTTTTAGGGCTTGCTCAATGACTTTGGGGTCATTGGGGTCTAAGAACACATCAAGCTGTGCTTTGTATAGGTCTTTTTCATTTGGCGTACTGGCTGCTTCTTTGATTTTGTCGGCATCATACAAAAGTACGCCAAGATAACGGATACGACCCACGCACGTCTCTGAGCAGATGGTTGGCTGACCGCTTTCAATACGGGGGTAGCAGAAGATACATTTTTCGGATTTGCCCGACTTCCAGTTGTAGTAGATTTTCTTGTACGGACAACCAGAGATACACATACGCCAGCCACGGCATTTTTCTTGGTCAATCAGCACAATGCCGTCTTCTTCACGTTTATAAATCGCACCAGACGGACAAGATGCCACGCAAGTGGGATTTAGACAATGCTCGCACAGACGTGGCAAATACATCATAAAGGTATTTTCATATTCACCATAGATGTCGGCTTGAACTTGGTCAAAGTTCTTGTCAGCACGGCGTTTGGCAAATTCAGAACCCAAGATTTCTTCCCAGTTTGGACCCCATTCAATCTTTTGCATGCGTTTGCCTGTAATGAGCGAGCGTGGACGAGCGATGGGCTGGTGGTCGCCTAGTGGGGCGGTGTGTAGGTGTTGATAGTCAAAATCAAACGGCTCATAATAGTCGTCCAAACTTGGCAAATCAGGGTTGGCAAAGATATTGGCAAGCACACGAAACTTACCGCCAATACGTGGATTGATAGAGCCGTTGGCATTTCTTATCCAGCCACCTTTCCACTTGTCTTGATTTTCCCATTCTTTGGGGTAGCCGATACCTGGCTTGGATTCTACGTTGTTGAACCATGCGTATTCCATACCTTCACGGCTGGTCCAGACGTTTTTGCAAGTAACAGAACAGGTGTGGCAACCGATACATTTATCAAGGTTTAGTACCATGCCCACTTGTGAGCGAATTTTCATAGGATGACTCCTTGCCTAGTTTCTATATGAATCACCCTTCATATGAAACATCGGTAAATTGATAGTTTTGTGTAGTTTATCCCCATTGACAAAGCAAAATATGCTACCAAAAGGGATAAACAAGGCGGTTTATCAGTCTAAGGTGGTAGGTAGTGGCTGTGGCAAGCTGTCGTCAGGTTTGCCTTCTAGCCAGTCAATGTTTGCCATCTTACGTACGACCACAAACTCATCACGGTTACAGCCGACCGTACCATAGTAGTTAAAGCCGTAGCTTTGCTGAGCATAGCCACCAATCATGTGCGTAGGCTTTAAGATTGCCCGTGTCACTGAGTTATGAATACCGCCACGAGTGCCTGAGTTTTCAGATCCTGGGATATTGACCAGTTTTTCTTGGGCGTGGTACATCATGGTCATGCCTTCTTTGACACGCTGAGAGACGACCGCACGAGCGGTAATTGCACCGTTGTGGTTAAAGACTTCAATCCAGTCGTTATCTTCAATGCCAGCTTTGCGAGCATCAATCTCACTCATCCATATAATCGGACCACCACGACTTAGGGTCAGCATGAGTAGGTTTTCTGAATAGGTTGAGTGAATACCCCATTTTTGGTGCGGCGTTAGGAAGTTTAGAATCACTTCTTTATTGCCGTTGGACTTGTAGCGTTTTAGGGCTTCGGTCGTACGAGTGTCAATCGGCGGACGGTATTGTTGCATCTGCTCACCGAACGCCTGCATCCAAGGATGGTCTTGGTAGAACTGCTGACGACCTGTGATGGTACGCCAAGGAATCAGCTCATGCACATTGGTATAGCCTGCATTGTAACTGACCTTTTCGCTCTCTAAGCCTGACCAAGTTGGAGATGAGATAATCTTTCTAGGCTGAGCGACAATATCACGGAAACGGATTTTTTCGTGCTCACTAGACTTGGCAAGGTGTGTGTGGTCTCGTCCTGTATTTTGTGATAGAGCAGCCCATGCCTTGACCGCTACGTGTCCGTTGGTCTCAGGGGCGAGCATCATCACTGTTTCGGCTGCATCAATGGCGGTATCCATGCGTGGACGACCTTTTGCCACTGTGTTGTCAGTGACGGTGTAGTTGAGATTGCTTAGCAGTCCCACTTCTTCTTTGGTATCCCAGTCCATGCCTTTTGAGTTGTTGCCAAGCGTATCCATGAGCATACCCAGTGAGGTGAACTTGGCATAGGTTGCAGGATAGTCACGCTCCACTACTCTGATATGCGGACAGTTTTTGCCAGGTACAGGACGAACGCCAGCACTCTTCCAGTCTGTACCACCAAAGGGCTGAGCCAGTTCGGCTGGACTGTCGTGCTGCATGGGCAAGGTAACAATGTCGGTCTCTACACCTAGGTGTCCGACCACCAGCTCAGAGAATTTTTTGGCAATAAGCTTATAAATCTCCCAGTCAGTCTTGGATTCCCATGCAGGGTCGGTTGCCGCTGTCAAGGGGTGGATAAATGGGTGCATATCAGACGTGTTTAAATCGTCTTTTTCATACCAAGTGGCGGTCGGTAGGACAATGTCTGAATACAAGCAAGTGGACGACATACGAAAATCTAGCGTGGTTACTAGGTCAAGTTTACCTGTCGCTCCATTTGGTTCAAAGTCAATCTCAGTTGGGCGAATGCCGTCATGTACCGTCTCTTCACCTAAGATGCCGTGCTTGGTACCTAGCAGGTAGTGAAGCATATATTCATGCCCTTTACCTGATGAGCCAAGCAAGTTTGACCGCCAAATGAATAGGTTTCTTGGGAAGTTGGCGGGGTTATCTGGACTTTCGGCAGCAAAGCGGATTGAGCCATTTTCTAGTCCATCCACCACATAATTTTCGGCATTGCCAGACGCTTTTGCCAATCGACCAATGGTAAGTGGGTTTTGATTTAGTTGTGGGGCAGATGGTAGCCAACCTGCACGCTCGGCACGAATGTTATAATCTAGCATATGCTCTGGGAACTGCGATTTGTCCGCATGGGGTGAGAGTATCTCGTGGGCGGATACTTTTTCGTGTTTCCACTGGCTTGAATGATTATAAAAAAAACTTGTGCTATTCATATGACGTGGTGGTCTGTGCCAGTCTAGGGCAAATGCGACAGGTGCCCAGCCTGATTGTGGGCGGAGTTTTTCTTGACCAACATAGTGTGCCCAGCCACCACCAGATTGACCAACACAACCACATAACATAAGCATATTGATGACACCACGATAGTTCATGTCCATGTGATACCAATGGTTCATGCCTGCACCGATGATGATCATGGATTTGCCGTGGGTTTTGTCAGCATTGTCAGCAAATTCACGAGCAATTTGAATCACTTTTTCACGGCTAACCCCTGTGATGGCTTCTTGCCAAGCAGGTGTACCTGCAACGCCGGCATCATTATAATCATCAGTAACGTGCTCACCGCCCACGCCATTGTCCACGCCAAGATTGGCAAGCATCAGGTCAAAAACAGTAACAACCTTAACAGTTTCACCATTTGCCAGAGTCAGTGTACGACAAGGCAAAGTCTTATACTGAATGTCATCACCTTTGGCAGAGGTAAAATAGGGGTGCTCACCACCACCAAAGTAATCCATGCCCACTTTGACGGTCTCACCTGAGCCTTTTTGGGATAAGGTCAAATCAACTTCACTACCTGACTTACCTTCTTTGTTTTCTAAGTTCCAACGACCTTTTTCACCCCAGCGATAGCCGATAGAGCCGATGGGTGATACAAGCTCACCATGTTGGTCAATGGCGATGGTTTTCCATTCTGGATTGTTGTCTTGACCGAGATTGTCCACAAGGTCAGATGCACGTAGGAAACGCCCTGCACGAGCTTTATCGCCCGTTCCTTCAATCATGACAAGCATGGGCAAGTCAGTATAGCATTTGGCATAATTGATGAAGTATTCGCTAGGCTGTTTAAGATAGAATTCTTTGATAATCACATGGCAAAACGCTTGAGCAAGGGCTGCGTCTGTGCCTTGTTTTGGGTTTAGCCATAGGTCGCACAGCTTGGCAATCTCAGCATAGTCAGGTGTGATGGCGACAGTTTTTGTACCTTTGTAGCGTACTTCGGTAAAGAAGTGAGCATCAGGAGTACGAGTTTGTGGAACATTTGACCCCCAAGCGATGATGTAGTCAGAGTTGTACCAGTCGGCAGCTTCTGGCACGTCTGTTTGTTCACCCCAAGTCATCGGAGATGCTGGCGGTAAGTCGCAGTACCAATCGTAGAACGACAGACATACCCCACCAATCAAGGACAGATAACGAGAGCCAGCTGCATAGCTAATCATACTCATTGCAGGAATGGGCGAAAAGCCGATGATACGGTCAGGACCAAAAGTCTTGGCGGTATAGACGTTAGCGGCGGCGATAATCTCAGTCACTTCTGACCAGCTAGAACGCACGAAGCCACCCATACCACGCTTAGACTTGTACTGCTCAGTTTTGGTAGGGTCAGTGACGATGCTTGCCCATGCGTCCACAGGGTCTTTGTGCTTGCCTTTGGCTTCACGCCATAGCTTTAACAGTGGCTTACGTACTTTTGGGTATTTGACACGGTTGGCTGAATACATATACCAGCTATAAGATGCGCCACGGGGACAGCCACGGGGTTCGTGGTTTGGTAAGTCTGGGCGAGTACGTGGATAGTCAGTTTGCTGGGTTTCCCATGTAACCAGACCATTTTTTACATAAATTTTCCACGAGCACGAGCCAGTACAGTTTACGCCATGCGTTGAGCGGACAACCTTGTCATACTGCCAGCGGTTGCGATAAAAGTTTTCCCAATCACGGTTTTCATCACGGACTTCACCGTGTCCGTCTGCGTACTCGCTCGTTTTTTTCTTAAAAAAACGAAATTGTTCAAGTAAATGACTCATAAATCTCCCCCTTGTGGGTGGTGGTTTGGCTTCCCCTAAAAAATAGGGAACTTTGGCTAATTTATGACAACTATAAAGAAAACCATCAAGTTAGGGTATTAACTTGACGGCTAGGGAGATAATACTAAGGGGGTAGATGCCCTATAGGCTTGGATTTTTTTGATGATGAATGTCAATTTTCGATGCTTTTTATCAGCATCAGCTGACAGATTGGGTCAAGAAAATTTAAAATCAAGTAATAAATCTTGATATTTGTTATCAACACTTAAACAAGCCTCTTAGTCGATGGGTTTTCAATACCAACAAGTCATCATCAGACATCTGAACCACAAACTAACGTTCTGTCTGTTCTGTTTACATTAAAATAAAAGCCTTCATACTGAACACCATTAGGGTCACTTTGGATTCTTTTAGCATATTTATTCTCATCCAAATATTTATTTATATCTTTATATGGCACTTCAAATGTTTGCCCATTTTCCACATCATACACCAACAACAACAAATCTCCACCCTTGATTTTGTAAGATTTCATATCATTATAATAGTCTTTAGCATGAAATGAAAAACTAGGTATAATTTTTACAAAATCTTTATTCAAAAATTTCAAACCAAACTCGCCATCCTCCCATCCTGCAACCTCATAAATCTCTTGAATAGGCTGCCCAAAAGCAGTTGCATTCTTCAGTGTTAACGTTGTTATACTATAACAAGAAGCTTCATATTGGTCGCAATATTTTTTACTAACCACCTTGTTATTGTCATATTTTTTATAAATCGTATCATGCTTAACAATATCTGCTTTTAGATTTTTTGGCACACTTTTTTCTTTATTTAACAACTGATAAATCTCCTCTCCAAGATTGCAATCTTGTTTCATGCCTTTCAATAAGGGCGTCCAATCACCTGCAACGGCAGGCATGACAGTCAGTAACAATACGGGTAATAATAGGCGTTTCATAGTAAATCCAAGATATAAATTTATGACAAAAAAATTGTGCCTAAGCACAGATTTAATCATGGTACAATCATGCACAAAGAAAATAGTAAAAAAATTTAGGCGAACAGTGCGTGGCACAAACCCGACAACATCAGAATCAAACTCATTCACAGCCACCTTGTTATCAATTCTACCTATTATAACAAAAACGCCACTTAAAAAGCGGCGTTTTTGTCTTATCATCAGCAAGGATATTCCGCCCCTTTGCGGCTATAATACCACCAAGTAATGCCAATACAAATCACATAAAACACAATCAGCATCACCAGCGTATTATTCGCCCCAAACCAGCTAAACATCTTGGGGATAAAAAACCCACCATAAGCAGCGAACGCCCCTGTGAAGCCAACCACTGCCGCTGATTCTTTGCGAGCGGCATTGATAAGGTCAGGTGAGTTTAGTCGCTCGTGTAGCGTACGAAAAATCACGGGAATCATGCGAAACGTTGAGCCGTTACCGATACCTGTTGTGATAAATAGCACCATAAAGCAAGCAAAATACCCGCCAAAGCTACCACCCACACCGTCTTTTGGCAGGAAAAAAATCACGCCCACGGTTGCAACCGCCATGATGATGAAGTTAAAAAACGTCACCGTCGCCCCACCCATCTTGTCAGCCAGCCAGCCTCCCACAGGGCGGAACATCGCACCCACAAGCGGTCCTAAAAAAGCCACTTTCAAAGGGTCAACATCAGGAAATGACTGTTTGATGAGCATGGGAAATGCTGCACTAAAACCGATGAATGAGCCAAACGTCCCCAGATATAAGATGCACATGACCCAGTTATGATAGCGACTAAAAATCACCGACTGGTCTTTGAATGATGCCTTAGCAGATGACAAGTCATTCATAAAAAACCACGCCAAAACCGCCATCAGTGCAATGAACGGTACCCAAACAAAAGCGGCATTGTGCAGGTGTAGAACCTTACCATTATCAAGCGTCACCCCTGTACCGATGATGGACAGCCCAATCACCGCAGGCACGACAAACTGTACTGTAGAGACGCCCAAATTGCCAAGCCCAGCATTTAGCCCAAGTGCTGTGCCTTGCTTAGATTTGGGATAAAAAAACGAAATATTAGACATGCTAGATGAGAAGTTACCCCCACCCAGACCGCACAGCAGTGCAATGATGACAAACACCGCAAAAGGCGTATTAGGATTTTGTAAGGCAAAACCCATCCACAACATCGGAATCAGCAGACTTGCTGTGGATAATGCCGTCCATCGCCGACCACCAAATACCGGCACCATAAACGAATAAAAAATCCGCAACGTCGCACCCGATAAGGCAGGCAATGCCGTCAGCCAAAACAGTTGATCTTTGGTGAAATTAAAGCCCGCATCAGGCATACGCACGACCACCACCGACCAAATAACCCACACCGCAAAACCTAGTAGTAGTGCAGGAATTGAAATCCACAAATTGCGACTGGCGACTTGTTTGCCACCATTTTCCCAAAACTGCTCATCTTCGGGTCGCCAATCGGTGATGGTAGTACCGCCCTTTAATTCTTTATTCATAATGCCCCCTTAGGGATAGATTGGTGTTATGATGCTATTTTAGGCAAGTTTGGGCAAATTTTCGCTTATCCTAATGATGAATAAACGGTATGGCAGATGCCACTTTGGGGGTAGATTATTTGGTGTGAATTGGATATAAACAACAAACACGCTTAGAAGGTACCCTCTAAGCGTGCCTAAAATGCATAGCAACTATTGGTTTTTACTGTTTAGCATCGCTTGATGCCCCTCTTCCATTTTTGGCTTGACTTCACTTATGTATATCCAAATCAGACTGACCCACACCACTCCAAACATGATCATAAATGCCGATGAGCGTATGCCTGTGATGTCCAC
>JBHCHC010000230.1:0-14659 GCA_041802645.1 Moraxella sp.
ATTATGATAAAAATCAGAATTGTCAATGGTTCGATACAGTAATTCAGCTTTGGCACGGTTGGTTTTAGCAATCGCTTCAACGCCGCCATTATCTAATAACCACTCAAACACCAGACTTGACAGATACCACGCAAAAGTCGATGGTGTGTTCAGCATGCTGTCATTATCTGCTTGATTTTTATAATTCAAAATCGCAGGACACCACGCACTTGCCTGCTCCATCAAATCTTTTCGCACGATAACCAAAGTCAGACCAGCAGGCCCAATGTTCTTTTGAGCCCCTGCATAAATCAGCCCAAAATCATTGACATTTATAGGCTCGGACAAGATACAAGAGGACAAATCTGCCACAATCGGTGCATTCACGTTGGGTGTGTCAAACATCTGCACTCCATGAATGGTCTCATTGGGGCAGTAATGAAAGTAAGTGGCTTGGTCGGAGAGCTGCCATGTCGTAACGTCCGGCACGTCTTTGCCATCACCTTGTGCAACCAGATTAATATTGCCCAGCCCTAGCGATTGATAACGCTTAGCTTCTTTATAAGCTTTTTCTGACCATGTGCCTGTAATGAGATAATCGGCAGTACCGCCATCTAGCAAGTTTAGAGGAATCGCTGAGAACTGCAATGCCGCCCCACCTTGTAAAAACAGCACCGCATAATCATCAGAGATTCCCATGAGTTTACGTAAATCTTGCTCGGCTTTGGTAGCAACCTCAATATAATCAGCACTGCGGTGACTGATTTCCATGACAGACACACCCTTACCACGCCAATCAAGAAGCTGTTGTTGGGCTTTTAAAAGGACTTCAGTGGGCATGCTGGCAGGACCAGCACAAAAATTAGCAAGACGGTTCATGATTATCCTTGATTTTTAAAGATGGGGTAAAACGCTTATTGTAACAGATTTTTGCAAATTTTTTAAGCACAATCATCACACCAAACAACCTAAAATTAATGTTACATAACCAAATCTTGGTTTTTAAGACTGGTTTTTAAGATTGATTTAACACTTGTTGCCACAGCATTTTTTTTAAGGAAGTATCTGCCGCCATCTGTGAGACGGTGGGCAGCTGTGCCAATGTTTGAATGGCAATGCCTGCAGGTACATCGGTAAGAAATGCCACTTGCAACACTGATGATGAGCTTATGTGTGTGTGAAGCCCAACGGCACTAAACCCCATCATAAAACCATCAAAGGTGTATTGAGCAGGGTTTAAGACCTCATCTAAGCGAAATTCATTTTTTACCAAAGGATAATGAATTTCACGATAAAAGAAGGTTAAAGATTGATGCGTTGATTGCGTATTCAGGGCGTTAATGAGTGACTGCCAAATCGACCTCTCCTCAGGGTTCATCAGCAGGATATCTACCATCAGCACCCATCGTCCAAACCGCACGCCTTGTAACCAAAAGCAAATCTTAGGCTCAGATGTGATGGGTGATGAGTGATAAGGGCTCGTTGGTTCGCCATTTTGGCTAAGCTGAACTTGTGCAAGGCGATCCATTTGTGTGGCTTGCTCAAACCGCTCCGGCGGACTGCTTGTTATCTCATCAACCCTATGTTGATTTGACTCATCATGGCTGATGTTTTTGACTTTGTGAGCAGCAAAAGATGCCCGCTCCTGTGATGTCTGCTCGCTCAGTTTTTTATGATCATCATTGCCGTTGTTATTGTTTTGACCCATCTTGCCTATCTTTTCATGTTCGCCATTGGCAGCTTGTGACGCATCAGGCGTGACAGGCAGCAAATGATTAAGGCGAGGGTTGGCATGCAGGCGATCAGCAGGAGCAGACAAAGCGATAATACGACGCTCCCAAGTCTTTTCATGGGTTCGCTCATCTTCTTGCACTTTGGGGCATTTTTCCACCCACAAAGGCACGCCCATTAACGCCAATACATGGCGATTTTGGGTGATTTTAGGAGGAAGTTTGGCAGCTGTACTCATGGATACGTCGATTGTTTAATTTTAATGTTGGCACCGCTATGAGTATAACATCAATTCATCATCAGGGCACCAATATTGATGGAGAGTGAGCAACATTTCATAATCACGCTCACATAACACACCATCACTCAATAAGGCAGTATGCAGTGTATCAATATATCTTTTCGCCGTCAATGAGCTGTCATCGTGGTATTTTAGTAAAAACAACGTCATGTCTATCACGTCAAATGATTTCATGATGTTTATGATGGCGTTTATGTCCGATTCATGAATATTGATTTTGTGATTGATGAGTCTTATTAAGCGATGAATGGTGGGCATGATTTTTTCTTTTTTATCCTCATTGACATCATAATGACTGATGACCATATATATCATCAGCGTTATCATAATCCATTCATTCATGATGATGTCATATTTATGATAAATAAAATTTAGCTTTTGAGATGCAGGCTTTTCATAAAAACCACAGTCATCATTTAATAAGACCAATAATCGATATAAATGAATGCTTCGCCATAATAAAACCAATCTATCTTGATTTATTATGTATTTACTGCAATGAATTGGGTTATTCTTATATGATTTATTTTGATAATGATTGATAAAATCTTGTAGGAATTTATAATCATTGATTAATGATAATCGCTTATCTTCACGTTTTAAGTCTTGCTTTAGACGTTGATAAACCACCAATAACAATCCATTATCAATACGTCTATCCATTTCTGCTACAGTCTTTAATAAATTTTTATCCATAGCAAGCTTTTGTCTTTGCCCATCGATACCAATCACATCATTTAAATAAATTTCACCGCCAAGCTCAATCCCGTTGCTGTCATGACAAAATATGATGGCATAAAACAGCAAGAATAACTCTGTTAAATCATGCGCCACGCCATCATTACGTAGATGACGAGTGATGATGAGTGGCAAAGTCATATTGGTGACATCTCTCATATTGACGTGGGCAATGTTTTTTAACTCATGATCAGCTTTGGCTTGTTTGGGGTAAATCATCTGTCTTGAAGCGTAATGAGCTTTCCAAGTTTCATCCACCACCAATCTGCCGTTAATGACTTTATCATCAGATATTTTAAGTTCATGTGGATAAACAGGAATAGATATGGGGGTCTTTTCTTGATTTGGATCTGCTTCATCAACAAATACATCTTTATCCGAAAAAGAGAGGCATTCTGATGACATCAAATCTACGGTTTTATAATCACCAACTGCTGTCTTTTTGTGAAAATCCACCAACATCATCTTATCATGAATGTTTTGCAAACGCTCTTTATCCAAATCATGCGTTACCATTTGGGCAAAGTCATCATACTCACGAGATTTTAATGCCATTACTCGCTCTTTATTACTTGGATGTGTACTGCCCATCTGTCCGATTCTCTCACGCCAATTTAATGGTGAATGAGCATCATGTGGATTTAAAAAGAAAAAATAACTCAAATGTGTGGTATAGCGTTTTTGAGTCTGTGTCAAATAAGGTGTTCTCTCTAACGTTTGTAGTAACTCAGCCACACCATGACTTCTGGTTAGTTGCACTGAGGTGGCATCGGCTAGAAATTCTCGCTGACGATTAAAATGCTGTTTTATCCATTCACTACTTGCCATTCCCAAAAACCCAAGCAAACGAATGATTAATGAAAAAAATTCCACCGATAATCGACCTGAATCTGTCACAACCACATATTCCTGTCTTTCACCCCTATCATCTTGATAATAAAAACGCTTAACTTTGGGATTTTGTCGCCATTTTGACAGCCACTCCAATCCATCGGCTATGTCATAAAGCCAAGATAAACCTGACATCAGAACATACATTTGCATATTTAATTTGGCATCACCATGTAAAATATGTCCATATTCATGACCAATAAGCCCATAAAGACTCTCATTATCTAATTCTAACGCCCCTTTACTGACTACCATCATCATATTGGCACGATTAAATCCTGCCACAAAGGCATTTACCCCTTGCTCATTCATGACATAAAGCTTGGGTAGGGTTAAATTTGATGCGATGGCAAGCTGTTCGGCAAATTCATAATAACGCCGATAAGCAGGTTCAAAGTCTTTGATGTCTTTAGCATAAATAACTTGGTGCTTTTTTCTTTTGGCATCATCAGATGATACATCAACATCCAATGCTTCGATACCAGAGATGTTCATGAATAACCTTGCAACCTCAAGGTCTTTTAATAAAAAATCATCATCATGAGTGATTTTATTATAATGATATAAAACGCTCAGCAAAAAATAAGCAGGAACAAGAATCACCACCCAAAACCAAGCAAACCCCGTTAAATCACCAAACACCGCCCACCATATCATCATAAAAAACAACAAAGCAAGCAACACATGAATCATCATCGCCATCAAAAACAGCACGTATAATATCATGCTGTTTTTCCGATAACGACGTTGTAATTCAAAAAAGTTTTGGTAAATTCGCTTTGGCATATATCACAAGGTTAAAAAAGATTTAGGCATATTGAATTTTTTAATATCAGTTAGTACTGATGAACATGATAATGACGAACTTTTACAACAGGTTTTCAAGAAAGAGTAGATTATCAAAATTCATTTCACTAAGGCCTCATTTGATTAATCAAGGGCGATTTTTGGAGCAACATCAATGCTTGATTTATCAGCAAACTCTAATTGAGATATGGGCAAAAAGCCAAACCAGTTTGCCACCAAATTATTAGGGAAACTTTGTCTTTGATTGTTATAAAACATCACGCTGTCATTATAGAATTGACGTGCAAAACCAATGCGATTTTCAGTATTTTTGATTTCATCAGACAACTCTTTTAATGCCGAATCTGCTTTTAATTCAGGATAATTTTCCACCACCGCATAAAAACCACTTAGGGCTTTTGATAAATTGGTCTCGGCATTAGCTAATTTGGTGATGGCAGCACTGCCTTCAGCAAGATTTAGATTTTTTAGTGCATCAAGTCCATTTTGAGCAATGTTTCTCGCCTGTGTCACAGCAGTCAACACCTGCTCTTCATGCGTCATATAACGCTTGGCAACGCTGACGAGATTTGGGATTAAATCATGACGACGTTTTAGCTGGACATCGATTTGTGCCAGCCCATTAGCCACCTGATTTCTAAGGCGGATGAGCGAGTTATAAACCGTCACCAAAAACACGACAGTGATTGCGAATAAAACAACAGTTACAACAACAATGGCCATGAGGAATAACTCCTTAGATTTTTAAAAATATCGCCACCAAACAAAATTTTGCTGTTAAAACTCATCAAGATGAATTAAAATATCCTATTTTGATAATAAAATACGTGCCATCAATGACCAGATTCGAATCAGATTGAAGATTTGCTTGGGCGTGATTTTACTAATCTATCATAAAATCAACAAACATTCAGCAACTTTAAACATCAATTTTATCACATCACACGTCCTTAACTTAAAAAACCTCCAAACCCCCATTGACCAGTCATGAGAGAACAACAATACCGATTTTCACGCCAAAGCCATCATTTCGTTGGGCGAGATTTAGAGCCAAACGTATGGCAACGCATTCACATAGACCCTTGGCTGACATTAATTCTATTTAGCATTTGTTTTGTAGGTCTGACGGTGCTGTATAGTGCATCTACACAAAACATGGCGATGGTTATCAAGCAGATGATGAGTTATGGCATTGCTTTTGTGGTCATGGCGGTCATGGCTCAGCTACCACCTACTTTCTATCGCACGCTCAGTCCGATTTTTTATGTGCTTGGACTGATTTTACTACTCTTGGTGGAGGCAATTGGCGAGGTGCGAATGGGGGCAAAACGCTGGATTGACATTCCTGGCTTTGGTAGTGTTCAGCCCTCTGAGTTCATGAAACTTGGCATGCCCATGATGTGTGCATGGTATCTATCTCGCAAGGAGTTACCGCCTAGTATCACCACCGTCTTTGTCACGCTTGCCATCATTGCTGTGCCTGTAATACTCATCGCCAAAGAACCTGATTTGGGGACATCCATTTTGGTCGCCAGTAGTGGCTTATTTGTGCTGTTCTTATCAGGACTGCCTTGGTGGATGATTGGTGGTGCGGTGGCAGTTTTTATTCCTTTTGTGTGGGGTCTGTGGCATTTTTATATGCACGACTATCAAAAAACTCGGGTGCTTACTTTATTAGACCCCGAAGCGGATGCCTTAGGTGCAGGTTGGAACATCATTCAGTCCAAAACCGCTATTGGCTCAGGTGGCTTGACGGGTAAGGGTTACCTTGAAGGCACACAGTCTCATCTACACTTTTTACCCGAGGGTCATACTGACTTTGCCATCGCTGCTTTTAGCGAGGAGTTTGGTCTGGTGGGAGTGGGACTGTTGTTATTCTTTTATTTATGCTTATTGGCACGTTCTTTTTATATCGCGATTGTGAACCCCGATACTTATTGCCGACTGTTGGCTGGAGCATTAACCATGTCGTTTTTTGTCTATATTTTTGTCAATATGGGCATGGTCAGTGGCATCTTGCCCGTGGTTGGTGTCCCCCTGCCCTTTATTAGCTATGGAGGAACTGCCGTAATTACACTCATGGCAGGCTTTGGTCTGCTGACGTGTGTTCACACTCACACTAAATAAACAACTTAGTCGTTCATTAAAATATATATTAGCTTTTATCGCTATTTTTATACCGTACATCATAAAATGACGTACGATTTTTTCATGATTCGTGATAAGATAAGATTATGACAGATTTATGACAAATTTTCATTAATGACGGTTTTTATTCAGTTATTCTAAAAAATTTGTTATATGGCACAGTTTTTTAGAAAAACCTAAAAATAATTACTAAGTTTTTGAAAGTTGGCATGGAATTTGCATAATAATTAGGGTTAAATGGGCAATCCTTGAAACTTAGGGAAATAAACCCCATTTAGTAAAAATAACCATGGATTGGTTGCTTAAATTGACTTAACACCAATCATTCATTCATTTGAATATTGATCATAATCAATATTCTAAATATAGGTTCTAACATGAAATATCTAAAAACTGGTGTGATTGCACTTGCAACAACCATTGGAACAGCCACTCCTGTTCACATGGTCAATGCGGCAAATTCTAGTGCCAACATTGATAAAGTACTGGGCGAGCTTAGTCGTCAGCATAATGGTGCTTCAAGCCTAGTCAAATCAACTCGTAATAACACCTCTTTAACATTGTCAAGCTCTTTGGTTAAGGACGCAAAAGCTGACACCAAAAAGAACTCTGACGTGTTAGGACAGCTTTCTGCTGCAGCATCTAGCACCGTCAGTAAATTCAAACAGTCAGGGGTCGCCTCTTGGTATGGTCGCCAATTTCATGGCAAACCTACTGCCAGCGGTGAAACCTTTGATATGAATGCCATGACCGCTGCTCATGCTTCCCTACCTCTAAATTGCTACATTAAAGTCACCAATAAAGACAATGGCAAGTCTGTCGTAGTTAAAGTCAATGATCGACCTGCACAGGCCAATCGTATGCTGGATTTATCTTACGGTGCTGCCAAAGTTATTGGGCTTACTCAAAAAGGTGTTGGCAACGTCAGCATCGAACGGGTAGACTGATTGATGCTATTTTATAGGTGAGCCTCATCACCGCTCCTCTCACACACTCTCTCAAGACTGCCAGCTTAGCAGAGGGTGTGTTTTGGTTAATTCTGAAATTGACATTTTTTAAAATCACTGACATCAAGGGCTCTGTATAAACAACGCTGTCAGGCTTGATTTTGCTTGCGATGATGGGCATAAGCATGCTTTGCTTGACATCTTTAACAACAACGGTATAAACCTTACCATTACGCTTTAAAAGACCAAAAAAGTAAGTTTTACCACCTACACCACGCCCACGCTTACCTTTACAGATACCACCTTCGTTGCCTTCATCAAGTTCAATTTCGCCATCAAAGAGTTATTTGACTTCTAAACTTAAATGACAGTCTATCACAAGACGGGATTTATGGTAGAATAATATGGCTGTATTGTACTAAATGCCCAGCAAATCTGCCTATGTTTTTGCTGTTACTTCTGCAATGCAAAATTCAAGCAGTTTGAGTTGTACTTTTTTGCTTAGTTTACAAAGAGTTAGCTTCATATTTATATTATATGCGCCAATCTACGTCTGTCCCAAATTCTGATTCTAAGTGGCGATAAATAAACACCTCATTGATTGAATAGGGATTAAATTTGTAGCAAAATGGGCGTGCATTTTAATCCATCCATGATGCTTTGACAATGTCTGATTTCTTTAAGTGTAGTAGTTAAATTTTTTTACAAAGCTAAGTGTGCCTAGCAGCTTAGCAATGATTGACTCTAACCTGATAATTGAGCATAAGCACCCCACCCCATCAGTATCGTCATGCCAAGCCACACCAAAAGCTTCAATTCCGCCCACCAATCTTTATCCCATTGCCCACGCAGTAGACTAATAATGTCGGGCATCAGCCAAAATTTTAGGCATTCACCAAAATCATAAATATCATCAAATAACCATTTATACAGCAAAAATGCTGTTACCATCCCCATGAGTATGCCTGCCATCATCGCCATCTTTACCTACTATTTCATCCCACCAAGCCAAGCCAAAATCTGTCGATTGGCATCAGGAAACCTCTCCTCGCTGTTTAACAGTGCGTTTTTATCAAGCCATAGCAAGACTTGATTATCAAGACCGATGGTTTTTTGGCAAAATGCATCGTACTGAACTTGGGTTAGTATTACTTGATAGACATCGAGTGATACCGCTTTGTCACCATAATCATGATGGATTTGCCCCATGTGCTGTTTTTGATTATCACTCACATCAAGTCCCAACTCTTCACGAATTTCACGCAATAAAGCCACTTGAGCGGTCTCATTTTGCTCTATTTTCCCTCCAACAAATTCAAGCTTACCTCCTTGATGTTTATCATGATGGCGAATGGCGAGCAAAAACTCATCACCAAACCTGAGTACCGCCACCACAACCAAGACAATTTCAGAGGGTTTTTTACCTTTGACGGTCATATTCATACCTTTTATCAGAAAAATTGGCATTTTCGCTCAATTTTTCAATCTATATTTGCAATCTTAAAAAATTTTGATATTATATATTAAATGATAATTTTTATTGTTTGATAAATTTTAATATTTAGATAAAATTATCATTTTATTCCAATGGTATCATCAGTCAAGCAGCTCGGAAAAACATCCGTAACCCGCCCAAACACAAGGAGTTCTCTTATGAACACGACCATCGCTCGTTATTTTAGCAATCGTGAATCTACACGTCTGCCCACCCTACATTCTCAAAATCTGTTTGCACTCACCAAGGAAGTACGAATTGAACATCAAGGCGAAGAATATCGCTTGCGTTTAACTCGCAATAACCGCTTAATTTTAACTAAATAAGTTCATGATAGATCAAGATAAACAAAAGCACGCTCCCGAGGTGTGCTTTTTTATCATCAAGCCAAGAATATCGAACAGGTTAAAACTTCCAACGATAAATCACATCCACCATATTCTCAGTGGCAGATGTCGCCTCAATATAGACGCGACGAGTCAGTTGATAACGCATGGACAATTCAGTTTCAGCATTGAACACTCCCACGCCATAACGAATATATAAATCAGGCGTAATATACCCTGTGACATTTAGGTGCGTATCACTTGAGTTGCCTGATGCATCCACCGTTAGACTCTCAAGTCCTAGAATGTTACCGATTTGATTGGTTAATGAGCGTGTGCCTGATAAGCCAAGACTGAGCCCTGCTGCTGCTAGGTTATTGGTAACCTGCGAACGAAAGCTTTGTTCAGAAACTTGGTTGTCTGCCGATGGTGACAGTCGTCCTGTGATGATGGCATTCATTGCTTGCTGCTCAGTCAGCCCCGCATCATTAAAAACACTAATCTCTGGAGCGGATGCCGTTCCTTTAATGCGTACACCCACCGTCTGACCCTCAACTTCTTTTTCACCTTCGATGGATAGGCGCGGGTTGAGCATATCGCCATTAAAGCGAATTTGGGCGTAATTAAGCTCTAGATTTTGCCCGATGCCGTCAATCTTGGTACGCTCTGATACTTGTATCACGCCACGAGCTTGTGTTTTGCCTTGACCGTTTTGGGTTAAATGTAATGCCCCCGCCAATGGTAGTTTTGCTCCAAAACCACGAAATGAGACATCACTACCCAAATCCAGTCCAATATCAGCATTAATGCTCCATGGAGCCGACACAGCAAGCACCTGTGCCACATTCCCTGAAAGACGACGGTCAAGCACTGACACATCAGGCGATTCACTCACCACCTCGCCCTGTGACGCAGGAGGGCGAATCGTCGCTGATGGTATGACCACTACCCCTTTAATGTCCACATAGCGAGACAAGGGTTTAACGATGATTTCAAGGTCAGGACTGACCTGTGCCACCACCAAAGGAGGTGAGCTAACGGTTAAATCATTGGCAGATACGTTAAATTTAGCCTGAAGCTCCTGCTGCCAGTCCATTTGCCCTGTTAATACACCCTTGCCTTGCCCACCAACAAAATCTCCTGATAATGTCGCCTGAGTACCTGCCACCTGAGCGGAAAGATTGATGTTTGTTAAATCAAGAGGTACGTTCATCACCGAAATATGACCATCCGTCAGCTGAGCATTACCATAAAATAAAGGCTTAGTTAGTGTACCGCCCACACCACCTTGTAGTGTCGCTGTGCCTGACAAGGCTTGTAAACTCGGTAAAAATGGGCGTATCACTGCCAAATTAATGTCTGTTGCCACCAATGCACCCGAGATGGGCTTATCATCAGTAAAGGGATTTATCACCACATCCGCATAGCCTCGCCCTATCGCTCCTGAGATATCCGTACGTAGTTTTAAGCCCGCAGGCGTGCTTTGAGCGATGACTGATATACGCTCATAGGGCATGTCTACATAGCCTGTATCATCACCATATAGACCCACTCGCCCATTATCCGAATAAATGACGGCATTAATTTGGGGGTTGATATTGCCTTTTTTATGACTAATTGTGGCTTTACCACTTAGCTTAGAATGCCAAAAAATATCTTTTGGTAGTGCCGGCGAGAGCACAGAAGTGTCTAGATTCTGGACAACCACATCTGCCTTGATTTCATTTGGGTTATAAACCAGAGTGTCTTGTAGGCACAGCGAACCTGTGCCGCCTGAGCGTGTCTTGCTGGTTTGCCAACAGTGTGGGGCAACTTTGATGCTCCTATCTAGCCCTATCATAAACTCGGTGGGCTGTCTTTGAGACAGCAGTCCAAAGCGAGTCTCCATGCGTCCCTCACCCAGCACACCCTCATAAGTGTTGGTTCGACTGTTGAATCCTCCCGCTACCTTAGCACGTGCTTCAACTTGGGCATTCTTGGTGGTTAATGCTATCTCGTGTTTGTCTTGTGTGCCTTTAAAATCAATACGTGCCGACTTGACAATCCGACCCATGGCGATGATGTCGGACACCTCCATCAGCAGTTGACTGGGTGAGTTGCCCAGATTCACAATTTTGCCGACCACACTTGCTTTTTGGATGATGGCATCAGCGGTACGCACATCATTGGCATTTAAGTCCACATAAATGGTGGGTAATGCTTTGCGATCATCAACCAAAATCACACCACCTTTTATTGACCCTCTGGTGCTTGGCATGAGCTGACTTAAATCCGTGATATTCAACGCCGTGGTCAGATTCTGCTCATCGCCATGCATGCTAGCGACATTATCGCCCATACGCACTTGGACTTTATCAGCCTGAAGTTTACGAATGATTTGGCGAGTTTGCCTCGTGTTTTGTTCTAACTGTCTTTGGAAATCGGTAATACCTTGCAAATCAAAACGGTCAGGTGCAGCATTTAGGCTGAGGATATAGCCGCCTAAATCATCAGGTAGAGCAAATTCTGCTGCCAGAGAGCCTGTAGCAAAAACGCTTTGCCCTCTAAGTCTCCCCTCTAAATTTAGCCCTCTAATCGCCACCTGCTGACTGCTCTTACCCCACTTACCTGTAGTGGCAAACCCCCCCGTCAATTCGCTATCCATGTTACGTACAAAACGACCGATGTTAAAGGCGTTTAGTCTTGCTTTTAAATCCCAAGCCATCTGCCCGATGTCCACCGTGCCCGATGCCGATAACTCACCTGCCTCACCTGTATGAACAAGTCGATTAATGGCAAAACGCTCACGCTCTCCACTGATGTCTACAGATAATGTGCCATCGGGTACAGAGTCATGAGCCACTTGACCATCAAATCTCGCCATCACCTTACCAAGTTTACCATCAGAATAATTGCCTGTACTGCTCATATCGCCCGTGATGACCGCGAGTAGATTTGGATTATTGCTGACAGCAGAGATATCAATCTTATCAAGATGTGCTTTTATGTCCCAGCCGATGCCTTGTGACAGACTGACAGAGCCTGCCCCTGATAGCCTGCCTTTAGGTGTATTGACATTGAGCGTACTGATATTCACACGATTTAGATCGCCATCTGCCCCTACTGTAAAATCACTCATGCCAAGCTTGGGCAATAGACTCTGACCCAACTTGCCTGAAAAATGAGCGGTAAAGCGACTTACTTCTGAACCTTTCATGGCGATGTTTGCCTTACCATCGCCTGCCACGCTCACAGTGTTCTTATCTGATAGCGTGGCAATCAAGTCAGAGCGAACAACATGGATCTCATGCGACTGTGTGATAGCCTTACCCACTCTATTCTCACGCAGCCTTCCTGTAACAAGAATCGTGCCTTTGAGCAGTGACAATGGGGTCTTATCAGGCGTATCAAAATAAGCATTTGGCATCAAACCATCAGTCGCTAAGTCAAACTGCCATGTCAATGGTTGGTTACTTGTGGCAAGGTCAATACGTCCTTTGCCAGACAAATCCCCCATCACACCTTGATAATGAAAATCTGTCAAATGAATACGTTCGCCCTTTTCGATATTGGCACGAATGTCATAATCACCCTCAGGGGCAACTGATAATGTCTTAATGTTCGCCTTACCCTCAATATAGGTTCGTCCCTCCTCCAGGCGAATGCTTGCCTGTCCATGCGGACTATGGATATCATCAATATTAGGTACGCCTGTCCGCCGCAAATTTCGCCAATCAGCATGAATTCGCCATGGGGCATTTGGACTGTCTTGGCTTTGGGCTAAAGCAGCTTGGATTTGCTCTCCATCTTTTTGATTTAGCTCAAACTCCAAGCGAGTCTCATTATTTTTTTTATCTAAATAAAAATACTTAAAATCCAGTGTGCCGTTTAACGCCGTCGGCAAATAAGCTTGATAATCCCTATATTCTATCGGCATGAATTCACGCACACGCACATCATTGCCACGCACCGTCACGTCCATCACAAACTCATCTGACCATTGCATATTGCCATCAGCGATGAGTTGTCCGCTGCCTGTATCTGCGGTCAAGCGATGAATATCCATGCCTCCATCACGCACCACTGCCCTGCCATAATATCGACCAGTAGGTATGTCTCTACCTGACAAATCCGCATTCAGACGCAATTCTATTCGCTCTATCACACCATCGGCGGTAATCACACCATCTTTAATCGTGATGTTCTGCTCCTCAGCATAAGGCAAAACAGCGTTATCGACATATAATTTGGCATTAAAGGGTGAGCCGTCATCCAAACCTTGAGCGACAAACTCCCCATGAATGTCATGCTTATTATACTTGCTTATCACTGTCCCATGTGTGCGTTTTAGTGTACCCTTAGCGGTGGCAGATAAAGTATCAATATACGCGTCATCTAAAGCAGATACCTTGACATCAGCACTGGCAGATAACGGATAATCGCCTGTTAAGCTGATGTTGCCGTTAACATTGGCAATACTAATGTTTCGATTAAAATCAAGATGACCTTCTTTGATTTGCACTTCCGTGCCCGACCACTTACCCTCTGCCAAAGCGATGTCATACAAATAGACTGGTTCTTTATAAGCACCCTCACCATCAGCTTGCGTGTAACTTACCACAGCTGCGGTGGTGTTTTGCAATCTTATGGCAACGGGCAAATCAATGGTAGCATAATCAAACGGCTCCCCTGTGGATGGCGTGTAGTTGACGATGTCCATCTTGTCAATACTTGCCTCCGCCAAGTGTACTTGACGTGCAAAAACTGCTCGCCAACCAAGTTTCACATACGCCTGATTCACCCGAATCTTCATCTGCTCGCCTTGAGCAATGACAACATCAGACACCCACACACCGCCACGCAGACTACCTTTGGCATAGGAGAGCTTCGTTCCTGTCTCAGCAGCTATTTTCTCCAAAATGAATTTGGTTCCCATCTCAGTACTGATGGCATAGAACAATAACGCAAAAATAAACAACAAACTCAAAAGAATGGCAGCCACAAGTCGTATCAGATACACCCGCCATTTGGGGGTAGGTGGCTTACCTTGTGATGGGTTTGGCGGGGTATTTGGCGACTCATGAGGCGTATTTGCCCCTGCTTTACGTTCAGACAAAGCAGATGAAGAAGAGTTGGACAAATAATCAGTCATGACAAAAGGGGGCTACCGATGAATTTTGGAGAGAAAAATGGTCATAAAATGGTGCATTAAACCACAATTTTACTGATTTTTCAACATTAAGCCGCCGACATCAGATGTTGGCACGACAAGCACCATCATGCCAAAGATTTCAATGCAGATATTGCCAATGCGTAA
>JBHCHC010000231.1:0-4451 GCA_041802645.1 Moraxella sp.
CGTGGCATTCGTTTGACCCTAAGACAGCCTGAATTGCTAGAAAGTCAGCTTATTGCCCTGATTCGTGCCTCTAAGGGGCGAGATTTACGCATCATGTTTCCCATGGTGGGTCAGATGGAGGAGTGGAATCATGCACGTGCCATACTAGATAAGGTATTGGATAACCATCCCCATGATAATCTGCAGGTAGGCATGATGATAGAGGTGCCAAGTGCAGCAATCATGGCAGACGTCTTTGCAAAAGAAGTGGACTTTTTTAGTATTGGCACGAATGATTTGACTCAATATGCTCTTGCCATTGACCGTGGTCATGCCACACTCTCAAAAGAGGCGGACGGACTGCATCCGAGTGTATTAAGATTAATTCATAATACCGTCACGCACGCTCATGCCCATGGTAAGTGGGTGGGTGTGTGCGGTGAACTTGCTGGAGATGAGTGTGCTATTGCTATTTTGGTCGGACTTGGTATAGATGAATTGTCCATGTCGGTGGGGAGCATCGCTCTTGCTAAAGCAAAAGTACGCGAGCTTAACTTTGCCGACTGTCAATATCTTGCCAAAAAAGCCTTGGCTTGTCATACCGCCGCCGAAGTGCGTGCTTTATCAATATCGGAGGTGTAAATGACCCGAGTGCTTTGTATCACCCTAAATCCTGCCATTGACATGACGGTCAGCCTTGATGTGTTGACCTTGGGTGCGGTTAATCGTGCTTTAGCTGAGCAGGTAGATGCTGCAGGCAAAGGTTTAAATGTTGCTCAGATTTTGGCGGATTTGGGTGTAAATACCATGGTAACAGGCTTTTTGGGTGTGGATAATGACGCCATTTTTAATCGCCTTTTTGATGAGCGTGACACCCTAAACCACAGTGAGAATCTTGGTCAAGTGGTTGATTGTTTTGTACGTGTAGCAGGAACAACCCGAACCAACATCAAGCTTGCTGATGCGATCGAGGGTGTTGGTCGCACCACGGATGTAAATGGGCAAGGCTTTGTGGTAACAGAAACTGATAAACTTAGCTTTTTTGAACAGGTGGGAGAGCTTGCCAAAAAAGCAGATGCGATACTCATCGCAGGGTCTTTGGCGGCTGGGTTTGACTTGTTAGACTTTGAACATCTGCTGGCATCATTGACTAACATTCATGATAAAGTGGCAGTAGACGTCAGTGGCGAGGCACTAAAAATTGCCCTGCGTTATCCTCTTTGGCTCATTAAACCCAATAGTGATGAGTTGTTTGAGGCTTTTGGGGTGCGTGCTGAGACTTTTGATGAGCAGATTGCTTTATTTAATAAAATTGATGCTCAAGTAGAACATATCTTTATTTCTATGGGGAGCAAAGGTGTGAATTGGCTGCACCATCATGATGATGAGTGTCAAATGTATCAAGCCATACCTCCTGCCATGACAGTAAAAAGCACAGTGGGAGCGGGTGACACCTTTGTTGCTGGCATGATTTTTGGATTGCTCAGAGGTGATGCTCCAACAGATGCACTCATAAGAGCGACCGCATTATCAGCTCATGCAGTCTCAATCATTGGTTTTGAAGTGCCAAATACAGAGGAGTTGTCATCACTGATGAATCAAGTGCAGGCAAAGAGGCTTGCATGAATAATGATGTCATGAGGTGACACAATGATGTTCTTTTTTGATTAATTATTATATAAACCACAGGGAAAATCCCATGAACCAAGTCAAAACCTATGCCATCGTTATGGCAAACCCTTCTGCACATGGGCTACTTATTGCCAAACAGTTATTGATGAGCCTGCAGCAACAAGGCATCCAAGCCACATTGGACACTGGTTCGCAGCTGAACCAAGACACAGATGCTGATGTTAAGATTGTCATCGCTGATGATGACCACATCAACACAGCGTCTGTAATTTATTTGAACAAAAATACGCTAAATCCAGCAGCATTTGATAACCCTGAATATTTAACTGCATTACTAAAAACCAACCAGCCGGTTTTAAATACCATTAATTCACAAAGTCAGCCGACCAAGCCACTAAATGTCGTGGCAGTCACGGCTTGCCCAACAGGAGTGGCACATACATTCATGTCGGCAGAAGCCATCGAAAACTATGCCAAAGCACAAGGCTGGAAGATTAAAGTAGAAACTCGCGGGCAAGTTGGTGTGGGTAACCCCATCAGTGATGAGGAGGTAGCTCAGGCTGATTTGATATTTGTAGCGGCAGACATCGATGTAGATTTGTCTAAATTTCATGGCAAAAAAATGTATCGCACGTCCACAGGGCTTGCCTTGAAAAAAACTGAGCAAGAATTTGCTAAGGCTTTTGAGCAAGCGACAATTTATGGCGGACAACAGCAAGCAAGCATGATTGGTCAGACCGATGAAAAGAAAGGTGTGTATCAACACCTCATGACGGGTGTGTCGCACATGCTACCTTTGGTTGTGGCGGGAGGATTGCTGATTGCGATGTCATTTATGTTTGGTGTGGAAGCCTTTAAAGATGCTAGCATTGCCATGGGCTTACCTAAGGCACTCATGGATATTGGCGGTGGCAGTGCTTTTGCCTTGATGATAGCGGTCTTTGCAGGCTATGTGGCATACTCTATCGCTGACCGTCCGGGTTTGGCAGTAGGTTTGATTGGAGGTATGCTTGCCAATACAGCAGGAGCGGGGATTTTGGGTGGTATCATTGCAGGTTTTTTGGCAGGATATACTGTTAAATTTTTAAATGATGCCATCAAACTTCCTGCCAGCTTGACGTCATTAAAACCGATTTTGATTCTGCCGTTGCTTGGCTCGCTCATCGTGGGACTTCTCATGGTGTATGTCATCAATCCCCCTGTGGCCAGCCTCATGACAGTACTCACCGAATGGCTAAAATCCATGAATGATGCCAATGCAATCATCTTAGGGCTGATTTTAGGTGCGATGATGTGTACCGATATGGGTGGACCTGTTAATAAAGCAGCATATACGTTTTCTGTAGGCATGATAGCTTCAGGTGTGTTCACGCCTATCGCGGCAGCCATGGCAGGGGGTATGGTGCCACCGATTGGCATGGCAATCGCAACATGGATTGCCAAGAATAAATTCAATGACAATCAGAGAAATGCGGGTAAAGCATCTTTTGTACTTGGACTGTGCTTCATCTCTGAGGGGGCATTGCCGTTCGTAGCGGCTGACCCTGCTCGCGTCATTATTACCTCAGTCATTGGTGGGGCGTTGGCAGGAGCAATCTCTATGGGGTTTGGTATCGGTTTGCAAGCACCACACGGTGGATTATTTGTCATTCCTTTTGTCTCGCAGCCACTCATGTATCTGTTTGCCATCACTGCAGGCAGCGTGGTCACAGGCGTGCTGTATGCACTACTACGCCAAAAAAGTGACGAAGGAGCTGCTCCAAAACCTAAATTGAATCAGAGTCAAATATCAGTCTAAGCATCAACTAAAGGCGTGGCTTTTTAGACTGAGCAGTGGTTAGGTGTATGTTTGGAGACAATCAGATTTATACCAAACAAGATCAGCCACATGCTCTCCTAAGCCATGCAGATATTTTAGCGGCTCTATCTAGACAATGGCGATATTTGTAAATCCATCAATGAAAGTTTTGAGTATATGATGCTACTGCTGTGTTTGACGAAGTGGCAAATCAAGGGTGAATCCAAAAAAATTATCGCTTTTTTCCTTTGTTTTTTCCCTTGTGTTGATTTATTGACATCGAATGCCAATGGAGGCATTTGGCTAAAGAGGGTGGTAATTAACCAGTAATGGCTACCTAAGACCAAGCTAATATAGAATTCTTTACAAACATTTGTCAGTCACTTAAATCAGGCAGAATTTTTATTGATAAGATTGTTGGCTACTACAGGACAACTGGTAAAATCAACGTCAATTAAGCACGTCATTTTAAGCACGTCATTTTTAGAATTTAGCACAAAAGCATGTGATGCACTTTAGTTTACCAACAGCAGGCAGGCTTTATAAGTAGTTATCAAAAAACCATCTTGAGTCATCTTAGACAATGAGTCAGGCTTGTAACCACAACCTAACTCATTTTTCTTTTTTACTGTGAAATCACTCATGACTTGGCTTCTTGGTATTACTGCACGTCCGTCCGAGTACTTACCAATGCCACCGCTGCCATCATGATGAGAGCTGCTGCAGCAATGGCAAAGAAGTTTTGCTTAAGAGGTAGATTCATGCTTACCAACACACCAATAACAATCGGAGCAGCAATTGCACCAATCCGACCCATTCCAGATGCGGTACCCACACCTAGAGAACGCAGGTGTGATGGATAGTATTGAGCGGTATAAGCATACATTAAGATGGATGCACCAAGTGTGGACGCCCCAACAACTGCCACCACCAAGAATAGTGGTTTGGTACCATAGCCAAGTGCTACAAGTGATACTGCTGCCATCAGACACATGATGACAGAAACGAGCTTCATGCCAAAGCGGTCAGCAGCCCATCCTCC
>JBHCHC010000232.1:0-4166 GCA_041802645.1 Moraxella sp.
CACTGCCACATGAGCCACGACATCCACAGGCATGCCATAAGCGGTCAAAATCCATACCAGTGCAGGCACGATAATCAGTCCACCGCCCACACCAAACAGTCCTGCGCACACACCTGCGAACACTCCCGCCATGACAAACCAAACGTACATCTGATACATCTTTACTTTTTTCCTGTTAAATTGTGGTATTATAGCCCAATTTTATATCCACTTTCTAAATTATGCCAGATTTTTTAACACCCACCATGCATGTCCATTTTGAGAGCACGGACAGCACCAATACCCAGCTCATCCATGCTGTGGAAAGTGGCGTGCTTTCGCACCGCATCCATCATTTATACACCGCAGATCATCAGACGGCAGGGCGTGGACAGCACGGACGTACGTGGGTGAGTGGCACAGATAATGTTTTTTTAAGTCTATATGTTCCTATGGGTCAAGGCGAATTTGAACTGCATGCTTTGTCAGGATTGCTGTCACTTGCGGTGGGATATCATCTGGCTCATTTGGACATCATTAAGACCATCAATGAAAGTCGCAATGAGCATCGCCTACCCACAATAGCCGTAAAATGGGCCAATGACATAGGATTTTATGATGATATCACCGCCGTGTTCAAGAAGCTTGCCGGCATTTTGATTGAACCTGTTTTTAAAAAGACCGAGCAATCTCTAAGCAAAAACACACTTGTTGGCGTGGTGATTGGTGTGGGTCTAAATGTTAATGACAGCCCCCTCATCAAAGATGGTCTTTATTGTGCCGTCTCTTTAAAAGAATTAATGACACAAACCACAGCCGCCATCATGACTGCCTCAGAATTATACACCCCGATGACCAATCAGATATTAAGAGCGGTACAAAGCTGCAATCAGAGTCACGAGCCCATCTATTTGCAGAGTTTCTTAGATAATTTTAATGTTAAACATTTGCTCACTGACCAATACGTTCATATCTTTATTCAAAATAATATGACAGATATTTATGCTCAAGGCAGATGTATTGGTATCGGCAAGCAAGGCGAGCTGCTTTTAAAAAGTAATGACAGCATTACGGCCATATTTGCAGGCATGGCAAAAATCATTAGCCGCTAAACAAAGGAAGTCGCATGAAAAAGTTGTGGTTGGATTTGGGCAATACTCGCCTAAAATACTGGATAATGGACAGTGATGACATCATCGCCCATGATGCCAAAGAGCATCTCAAAGCACCCAATGAGTTGCTACTGGGCTTATTAGGCACACTCGCCAGTTTTCATCCTGAATTTGTTGGTATTTCTAGCGTACTCGGTGACAAAATTAATTATGCCATCACTCAGACATTACAAGGATTTAATGTACCCTTTGAATTCTCCAAGGTCAATGCCAATCACGAGCAACTAAAAAGTCACTATGACCCCACCCAACTTGGAGTGGATAGATGGCTACAAATGCTCGGTGCGGTCAATGATGATAAAAAACAATGCGTAGTAGGGTGTGGCACTGCCCTAACCATTGATTTGATAGAGCATGGCACGCATTTGGGTGGATACATTCTGCCAAATGTGTATATGCAACGTCATGCCCTGTATGCAGGCACGCAACAAATAGCAGTGAAAGTGGGAAAGTTCGACAGCACCGAACTTGGAAAAACCACCTTTGACGCCGTTAATCATGGTGTGCTATTTGGCATAGTAGGAGCGGTACGTGCAATACGTTCTGACTATCCTGATTTTGAAATCACCCTAACTGGAGGAGGTGCAGACATGATAAATACTCAATTTGACAATCAATTAGATGCAGATCAAGAACTGTTATTAAAAGGTCTAAAGAGATATTTCTCTACTTAACCCACACCCATAAACACCCTCCCACATCTTCTGATGTAAAGGGTTTTAATAAGATACCAAACAAAACCCTTACTTACTGCACAACACATACAACTCAATGCATTACAGACATCAATTCAAACTGGCTCAACTCATCAGCCTTCTCATTACCGAATAAATTAGGATAATGAGAGTTCACCGCCCACAGTACACCCTCCTTTAAAGTGCCTGTGGTTAAGCCATTAATGCCATCAATGCGTTTTTCAGTCATCATAGTTACACTTTGCCAGTTATCTGTTGTGCGTAAATAGCTGATATAGCTTTCCATGACATCTCCATTTGAAGCAGTCTGGATAAGGGCAATGGTATTATCATCAATCATTACCAAACCATCAGGACCTTTGAGCCTGTTTGGTAATTTCACTTCTTGTAGAGCGGTGGGATTCGCCAAAGGAATTTTCCATAGTTTTTCCTGTACATAATCTCCAGCCAATAAGTAGCCATCATTATGGTAAACGATGCCGTTAAGATTAGGCAAAAGTCCTGTAGATTCGCCTCCTTGATTAGGTTTTAGCCTATCATCACGTACCAGTACAGACACTGATTTATCTGCTTGATTTACCTTATAAATCTGTGGCTGAAAACTATCTGTCACATAAGTATTTCCCGCTTTATCAAAGGTCAAATCATTAGATAAGGTTGCCCCTTGACTCAAATGCTTAAAGTCGTAAATATGACGAATCTGACCACTGTTCATATCAAGTTCCACCACTTGAGCGGTACGGAATTTGGTGGACTCTGTACTTTTGTGAGAAACGCCAACGTCAGCATTGGTCACCAATATTCGCCCGCGTGCAACATCCACCACGATACCTGCAGTGCTAATCAAGCTCGGGTCATCACTTAGTACACGATAATTGCCCTGCAAATCAACCAACCCAATCGTTCCATGACGCAGAGACGACACCACAAACGCTTGCTTGGTTGCGTGCCAAGCCACACCTTCAGGATAACCATGTCCTGTCGGCACAACAAAGCGAATCAGCGAATATTGTGCCTGCACATTCGCTACAGTTGGTATAGATGATGTAGGCGATGGCAAAGAAGTACACGCTGCCAATGTTAAAACAGCAAACAGCGATAACGAAAAATATTTCATAAAAACTCTCTAACATAATTGATGGGTGTCTATGAATAGGATGACAACTGATAAAATGATACATTAAAAATCTATCATATTTTCAATCATTAACATAAGTCAATACATCCTGATTGTTTGGTTGTGCTATTATAAAGCCATCATGCTAAAAAGATAATACGCCATATATCGCATGGCTTTATGAAAATTTTCCATCAATGCACATCTATGAAAAATACCGATTACGCTCACCTGCTAAGCTTTATTGTTATTGTGAAAACGGGCAATTTTACCAAAGCTGCCTATGAGCTTGGATTGCAACCCTCCACACTTTCACACAATATCCGCCTACTAGAAAAAAAGCTTGGGATTACCTTGTTAACTCGCACCACTCGACAAGTCTCGCCTACATCAGCAGGACAAGCCTTTTATGACAGCACTTCCCCTGCGTTTGGCACTATTGAACACGCCATAGAAGCACTCAATGAATTCAAACACCCCACAGGCACAGTGCGACTTTCAGTGCCGCGTACAGTTGCCGAGCGGATTATTTTACTGAAATTACCAAGCTTTTTAGAAAAATACCCCGATATTGCTGTGGATGTATCAGCAGAAAATGGCTTTGTGAATATCATCGAATCAGGATTTGATGCAGGGGTGCGACTTGCCGAGAGCCTAGAAAAAGACATGGTTGCGGTACGTATCAGTCCTGATTTTTGCAATGTAGTGTTAGCAAGTCCCGCCTATTTGGAGCGTCATGGCACACCCACTACACCCCAAGACTTGCTGTCACATCGCTGTATCGGCTGGAAAAAACGCACAGGCGAATTGCAACGATGGAAATTCATGCAAGATGGCAAAGCTCTAAGCATTGCTGTGCCGTGTGTGCTAACGTTCAATGATTTTGATTTGATGCTAGATGCGGCAGTCCATGGTGTAGGGCTGGTATATTTAATGAAAGAATTTTGTTCGGAATATATTCAAGATGGGCGGTTAGTTCGACTTTTGCCTGAATGGTCGACTGAGTACGCAGGATTTTATTTATACCATCCCATACACTCACGATCAGCCTCTTTAAAGGCTTTAGTAGAACATTTGAAATTGTAAACCCCCCACATCTTCCAATGCAGGGGGCTCTAATAAGGTGCTGACGATGACCTACTCTCACATGGGCGAACCACACTACCATCGGCGCTAAGACGTTTCACTTCTGAGTTCGGGAAG
>JBHCHC010000233.1:0-2825 GCA_041802645.1 Moraxella sp.
GATGTCGCTTGGAATGTATGAGCCACATCCAAGTTTACAAGAACCTGACTCGCCTAAAGAACCTACCTAACAGCAACTTAGGGAATTAGAAATTTATAAAATAAACAAATGTACACATTTTATTTTATCAACTCAACAGTTATCATCATAGGAAGATATCATCATGAATAACACCAATGACCTAAAATCCGCCTTCTGTGAAGCCTGTCAAGCCGATGCACCCAAAGTTAGTGATGAAGAGCTTGCCCTGTTCATGAAACAGTTGCCTGATTGGGCCGTCATTTCCGAGATGGTGGGCAAAGTGGCAGTGTTGCAATTAAAACGAGTGTTTAAATTTAAAAATTTCAAAGATGCGATGGCTTTTAGTAATCGTCTTGCCGAGCTTGCCGAACAAGAAGGGCATCATCCTGCCATCTTAACCGAATGGGGCAAAGTAACTGTTTATTGGTGGTCGCACAGCATTAAAGGCTTACATAAGAATGACTTTATCATGGCGGCTAAGACCGATGAGTTATTTGATTAACCCCCAGTTTATATCTGGCTGACCATGTGTTATCCCACCAAGTGTTCCATGATTGCACCCACCTCATGGACACTTTTTTATGCTCAACACTCAACATTAGCAATCATTTGGTTTTTTAGAGTTTGAGAAATTTAAAGTCAATAAAAGCAAGCTTTGGCATGAAGTCTATTGTTATTTTGATGAAAATTTTGTAGAATGAATGCCTATTTTTGACGGGTTATGTGTCATTAAACTTTTTATAAAATCCAAAGATGATTGGATAAAAACCCTTGTTTTTGGGCATCATCCCCAATAAAATTTAGTAAAATCATCATTTTACTACAAGTCTGTCCATCTTGATTGCGCACACATTAAAACCCCTCATCGCCTTCACTCAAATAAGACTTTTTTATGACAAACACAGCCGATTCTACCACCGAGAAAAACGACTCTATTCGACAAATCATTCGTGACGACCTAACACAAGGTAAGCATGATAATATTGTCACACGCTTTCCACCCGAGCCAAACGGTTACTTACACATCGGGCACGTCAAGTCCATTTGCCTAAACTTCGGTGTGGCACAAGAGTTTGATGGCTTGTGTAACCTGCGATTTGACGACACCAACCCCACCGCCGAAAAACAAGATTACGTCGATGGCATTAAAGAAGACGTCAGATGGCTTGGTTTCGACTGGGCAGGCGAGGTACGTTACGCCTCTGATTACTTCGACCAATTGTATGATTGGGCAGTAAAGCTCATCAAACAAGGTGATGCTTATGTAGATTTTCAAACACCCGATGAGATTCGCGAACATCGCGGAGGCTTTGGCAAACCTTCTGTGCCATCACCTGAGCGAGATGCGAGCATCGATGAGAATCTAAGCCGCTTTAACGACATGAAAAACGGCAAATATAAAGAAGGTGAGGCGGTATTGCGTGCCAAGATTGACATGAATCACGCCAATATGAATATGCGCGACCCTGTCATTTATCGAGTCATGCACGCCACTCATCACCAAACTGGCGATAAATGGTGCATTTATCCAATGTATGACTATGCTCATCCTTTGTCAGATGCCATTGAAAACATTACCCACTCTTTGTGTACTTTAGAATTTGAAGATCATCGCCCTTTTTATGATTGGGTGATAGAAAAGATCGGCTTTAAAATACCTCCTCGCCAGTACGAATTTAGCCGTCTAAATATTGACCACACCTTAACCAGTAAGCGTAAACTCAAACGCTTAGTGGACATGGGCGTGGTGTCAGGCTGGGATGACCCACGTATGCCAACCATTGCAGGCATGAGGCGACGTGGTTATCCTGCGTCAGGACTTAGAGATTTTTGTGAGCGTATTGGCGTGAGCAAGGCGGATGGTGTGGTGGACTTTCGCCAGTTAGAATTTAGTATTCGCAACGTACTAGAAAATACTGCTGGTCGTGGCATGGCAGTGCTTCGACCGCTAAAAGTCACCATCACCAATTTTGAAGAGGCTGTCAAAGACTTTGAAAGTCTTAAAAAAGACAGTGTTAAAGCTCGTCTTGACAATGATGTCTTATGGCTGTCACAACCCAAATATCCTCATGTTAGCGATGAGGAAAACAAAGACGAACGCGAAATTCCCTTTACCAAAACCATCTATATCGACCAATCTGACTTTGAGCTAACACCTCCAGATGGCTACAAACGCTTATCCCCTGCCAATCCTGAAATTCGCTTACGCAACAGCTACGTATTAAAAGTTGAAAAACACCTTACTGATGATGAAGGCAAAGTCGTAGAACTGCTTGCAACCATCGACCCAAAAACCCTCGGTAATAATCCAGAGGGTCGCAAAGTTAAAGGAGTAATTCATTGGGTATCAGCCACTCACGGTGTGCCTGCATGTGTAAGACTTTATGAGCATCTGCTGTTTGAAGATGATGAGATTTTAGATGAACACATCGCCAAAATTCGTGCAGAAAACCCAGAGGCAGATGATGATACACTATGGGTGTTAACCCACATCAACCCCAACTCAATCCAAGTACTCAATGCCATGATTGAGCCGTCGTTAGCACAAGCAAAAGCTGATGAGAAATTTCAATTTGAACGTGAAAGTTATTTTGTGGCGGACATGATAGAACATACCCATGAAAAGCCTGTATTCAATCAAATCGTAAGCTTAAAGGATGGCTTTAAATGAGCTTAAGTTGTTTATTTCATTTAAGAACTGTCCTATGCCAAAATGCCTCCAATACGGAGGCATTTTTTAGGCTTTATTGTCAGGATATCGTCTTTAAAAGGGTTGATGGCATCTATTAAAGCCCTGCTTTTAA
>JBHCHC010000234.1:0-13779 GCA_041802645.1 Moraxella sp.
CAACTTTGAACTACACTTAAAAGAATGTGAATGGCGTTGGAACAAAGATGTTGATGAGTTACAACGCCATTTATGGAGTTTGATTAAGTGAGATTTTTAACTTTGATAGTCTAGAGCCTAACAAATTGCTGACGCTTTGTATATGATGAGTATGCTTTCTATAGCAGCTTATATGGACAGTGCAGATAACCGCCAAAACTTAAATAGTCTTAAATCACAAGCCAAATCCGCCCTGTCCAATTTGGGGCTATCTACCAGTATGCTAACTAACCGTTCAGGACAGGTAAAGATTTTATAAACAAAGTTGATTTGCCAAAATATCCACCCATTATTAAGCGGTTGGCTTTGGGGGTGCGGGTAAGTCATGCTTGTAGTTAAGATGATTGAAATGTTGGTGGGTTAATGATTGATGATTTAGTGCTTATCAAGCATAGAGTGCGTTACCCCAGTTTAAGCTGTTTGGTGTGGTGCGCACTCTTATCTTAATGCTAATCCGTCTTAACTTTCCCCAAAGTTAGGGTGTCAAATTTGCCCCCTTCTTTAAAGTAAGTGTTCATGATGGTTTGCCAGTCCCCAAACACATCATTTGCCAAAAAGGTCTGCATATCAGGAAAACGGGCACGGTTGGCTTCTAGCACCGCAGGCACACTGGGGCGCAAATACATACTGGCAGCAAGTTCTTGGGCTTTGTCGCTGTACAAATAAGCAAGGTATTCGTGAGCGATGGCGCTTGTGCCTTTTTTGTCGGTAACAGCGCTAACTACTGCTACGGGGTTTTCGGTGGCAACGGTATAACTGGGATAAACCACGTCAAACTGCCCCTTATTAAGCTCATGGGCGATATAATTGGCTTCGTTTTCGGCGGTAATCAGCACATCACCAATACCACGCTGGGTAAAGGTGGTGGTTGCCGCTCGTGCGCCACTGTCAAACACCGCCACATTGCCAAGCAGGGCTTTCATAAAGTCATCGGTTTTGGCTTCGTCTTTATTAAAGGTGTGCAGTCCATAGCCGTACGCCCCCAAAAAGGCATAACGTCCGTTGCCTGATGTTTTGGGATTGGGCATGACGATTTTGATGTCAGAGCGGGTCAAATCGCTCCAGTCTTTTATCCCTTTGGGGTTGCCTGTACGCACAAGCAGTACGGTGCTACTGGTAAAGGGCACGGATTTGTTGGGTAGGGCGTTTTGCCAGTCTTTTTTGACCAAGTCTTTTGCCACCAGCACATCAATGTCAGAATTTTGGTTCATGGTGGCGACATCGGCAGCAAGTCCATTGGCGACCGACAGCGCTTGTTTGCTAGAGCCGCCATGCGACTGCTTGATACTGACGCTGACAGTGGGGTCAATGCTTTTGTAGTGCTCAATAAATAAGGGGTTGTACGCCTTATAAAAATCCCGTGAAACGTCATAAGAGACGTTGAGTAGCTCCACTTGGCTGGGTTTGGTGGTATTTTGTGTGGTTGTAGTGCTTTTTTCGCCACAACCACCCAAAGCAAGGGTGGCAATGGCAATGGCAAAAAATTTAATGTTCATCACGATTTCCAATCAATAATAAATGATGAGCTATTGTAAAATACCACCGCAAAAATGATTAGGTAAAAAATGGGAAATGGCTATTCTGTTTGGGAATTTAAAAGATATTGATAAAGTGGAATTTTTGACGGCATGAAATTATTTAAATTCATATAAACGATTTGCAATTTAGCTAAAAATAAAAACCCAATATTTTAAGTTGTTATGCCTAAAATATTGGGTTTTTATAAATGGGTTATCGTTTATTGGCTATTGAGTTAAGATAGACTTAAATTCTTTAGGGGCTGTAGTAGATGACACCATCTAATCAACTTAGATTGCTCATAAGACGGTGTAGGGTTTAGGGCTTTCTACTACAGCTTCCTAAATAAAATCACAATTAAAGGCTTTCTAAATCAGCCACACACGCATCTGTACCACGCCCGCATTCTGCAACAGGCTTTTTATTGCGGTCTAAGTAATGAATCTCTTCATCTTTGATTTGATAATAGCCTGTGATTTTACCGTTTTGAGAGATTGGCATATAAGTTTGGTATTTGCCTTTATATTCCACTTGTGGGCCGGTATGATGGCTATAAGCGGTAATGATGGTTGCACCTGCTTGGGTGATGGCAATGGTGTACTCTATCTGTCCGCCATCAAAGGCAAATAACCGCTCACCCACAAAAGGCAATTTGGCAAAGGCAGGGGAAGCAAACCCCACCAGAGCGGTCAAAATGATGAGTGATTTTTTCATAAAATAATCCTTATAAACATGGGATTAAAAACTAAAAACCAAGCGGTTTTGGAGTTAGAGTATATATTTTTTTGTGATTAAAATAAGTATCTTTTTGTAAATATTTTAACACGCAGGTCAATATCTTGAGTTAAAAAGGACTGTGTCTTTATCAAATCATTTGGAATTTTGCCACTATAAATAGTGGAGTTTTAACCATTAAGTAATTTTTGATGAAGATTTTTTATCCGCAAAAACACAAGTTTGACTTACTTTGTGTGGACGTTACAGGCTTTGATAATACCGCTGCAACACCTTCAGCACTTCAGGGCGGCTAAAGGTATCGGGTACGTCATCGCCAGCCGATAGGGCGTTGCGCAGGGCAGTGCCTGAAATTTTGACGTGGTGGCTTGCGTCATGGGGGCAAGTTTTGGCGCTTGCCATACCACCACAGCCATGACAATAAAACGTCCAATCAATCTTTAAAGGCTGGGTAATCAGTGCGTCTTTTGGCAAGGTATCAAAGATTTTTTGAGCATCAAACGCCCCATAATAATCGCCCACCCCTGCATGGTCTCGCCCAATGATTTGATAACTACAGCCATAATTTTGGCGAAATAGGGCGTGCAATAGGGCTTCTTTGGGACCAGCATAACGCATATCTAGGGGATAGCCTGCTTGAATGACGGTGTCTTTTTTGAAGTAATTGTCAATGAGTACGCCGATGGCTTCTTGACGCACGTCCGCTGGAATGTCGCCTTGTTTGAGCTTGCCAAGCAAAGAATGCACCAACACTCCATCGCAGATTTCAATGGCGATTTTGGCAAGGTATTCGTGCGAGCGGTGCATGGGGTTACGGGTTTGAAAGGCGGCAACCGTTTGCCAGTTTTTTTGTTTGAATAAAGCACGGGTTTGGGCAGGGGTTTTGTAGATGTCTGGGTATTCTGTGGGGAATTCGCCTTGGCTAAAGACCGCCACTTTGCCGCCCAAATAGACATCACCGCTGTTTAAGACTTGCGCTACGCCCACATGATTGGGGTCATTTGTGCCAAAGGTGGACAGGCATTCACGGTTTTTATCAGGTGTATAAATATCGCTGATGGTAAGCACGCCCATAATTTCATCGCTGTCATCAACGAGTGCTACCGTATCGCCCACCTTTAAGCCGTCAGCGGTCGCCTTATCGGTGGATAGGGTAATAGGAATGGGGAAAAACACGCCTTTGTAGCTGCCGTCTGTGCCGCCTTGGGTTAGGGTCATGGTTTCTACCACGCCTTGATAATCAGTTTCTCCCATAAAGCCATCAAGCGGAGTAAAGCCGCCAATGCCAAGCATGATCAGGTCGCCACGCTCACGGCTAGATAGACGAACTTGTGGCAAGGTTTTGGCATGGCTGTAGGCTTGGATAAGCTCATCGCCCGTCAGTGCCAAAGGCTTTAGGGTGGGGCTGCCGTGGGGTGGCACTAGGTTTGTATAAATATCTTGGTCGCTAAAAGCATTTTGGTTTTGGGTGTGGGGCAGTGTCATGATGATTCCTTAACATACGAACATAAACATAAAATAAAGATTGGCTGGCGTAGGCGAGCTTTTTGCGTATCTTAAAGAATTTTTGGCGATTTTAACTATGCTAAAAGGTGATGATATTATGCCGAATTGGTATTTAAAAATCAGTGATAGGCGTTTGGGGGTGAGTGTATATTGATTGGCTCACCCCTTTTGTTTGATTAAACAGCTTAAAAGGTTTGTTAAAATGGCTTTGGCAAATCAAATAACAGATTGATGGACTCATTGGGCGTGCTTATCCATTGATGGTCGTAGAATTTGCCTGTTTTGGCGTTGTATTTTAAAGACACCGCACTGTCTGAGCAGTATGTCAGTTTTGTTTGGCTGTCTCGTTTAGGCGGCTGGCTACAGGCTTCTATATAAAGATGATATTCATCTAAATTGGCAGGATTAAAGACAAGGTCGCTGGTAAAAGGGTCAAACATCTTAGTGCCGCCGATATGCCCTTGTTTGGTTTTAGAAAGATAACGGCGAGCTTCATCTATCATGGCTTTTTTGGTGCGGTCGGTAAAAGGGGCGTAATGGGCAAGTGTTAGTTTGTCCAGCGTTGGTGCTTGGTTTTTGGTCAAATAGGCAAGATACACAGGGTCGGTTTGGGTCTTTGGGTGGGTTTTTTCAAAAATACCAACCGTGCGTACAGGGCTTGGCGTGGCAGATGGGGCAATCAGTTGTAATGCAAAACCTTGATAATAGTGCTCATCTGGCGCAGGATAAGCAGGCATTAGGCACTGGTGCAGGCGGGCAAGGGCGGTGTTATTGATGGGTAGCTCTACCACAAAAGTAGGCATACTGTCCATCACTGAACTGGTCAGCACTTCCAAAATGGGTATCTGACAGGTTGTCAGTGCTTGATTGACTGCGCTGATGGAGTTTGCGATGCGTTGAGAACGCTCGTATTTGCCACGGATAATTGCTTGGCATTGGCTAGGGTAATCCATGCAGTTTTGTGTTTCACCGCCTTGCAATACCAAGATAAAATTGGGGTCTTGTTTGTGGCGAAAACGGGTGGTTTTACGAAAACCTTCACCGATAAAGTCATCATAATAATCAAATTCATTGGGGTAGTATTGATTAAGATACTCACTGGCGTTTTTGCTTAATCCATTAGACTCTTCAACCTTGTCATGACTGCACGCAGATAATGAACAGCTAAGCAAAATTGACATCATGGACAGCAAAAGGACGGTCTTGGTCATGGCTACTCCTTTGTTAAGTTGGGTGATGGGGTGTTAGTCCTGTTTTCTTTTATAAATCCTGTTTAGCACCGCATAGCCTATCATACTGATAATCAGTCCATAAAAATAATTCATCAAACGAGCCTGCATCAGTCCATGTCGCCATTTGATGGGTGTAACTTCGCCATTATCAATGCGATAATGATATTCTATAGGGTCAGCCAAGCTGTCATTCCAAGTAGTCAAAAGATAGCTTTGGTCTTCCATTTGCGTCAGCGTAAAATAAGCAATGCCATCTTCGCTGACCTGTTTGGTGGGGGCTTGGCACAGCTTAAAGTCGTTGGGATTTTGTTTATACGTTTTCATAGTATAAAGGGGCAAAGGTCTGTCATCGCTTAGGGTGGTGGCGCAAATGGTAAAATACTCTGTCGGCTCGGTAAATATGGGCTGATTAAATAAGTTAATCACTTGGCTAACGCCTACCCAACCTAAAATAAATAGGATAAAACGAAACAGTTTGTATTTTAAAGCAGCCATCATCATTCCAAAGACAAGTTTACATCATTTTACATAGTGTAGCACAAACGCCCCTTATCTCACATCATATACCAAAAACAAATGACAATATGCCATTTTTGCATTTATCATTTTTGCCATAAAAGCATACCATGCTCATCTAAATTAGCCCGCTTGCCAAAGCAATGCCTATAGTGCTTTTAGTGGTACGACACAGCCTTATTTACAAAAATTAGCCTAGAGAAAATCAGCCATGTATGTCTATTCTTATGCCGCCCAAGCCCTTGTTAATGAACGTGTGGCGCAGTTTAGAAGCCAAACCGAACGTTTTTTGAAGGGGGAGCTGCCCGAAGAGCAGTTTTTGCCGCTGCGATTGCAAAACGGCTTATACGTTCAGCGTCATGCGCCCATGCTGCGTATCGCCATTCCTTATGGACTTTTGGCAAGCTATCAGCTGCGGACATTGGCGGACATTGCCGATAACTTTGACAAAGGCTATGCCCACTTTACCACCCGCACCAACGTTCAGCTTAACTGGGTCAAATTAGAAGAAGTACCTGACATTTTGCAAATACTGGCGGACAACCAAATGCACGCCATTCAAACATCAGGCAACTGCATTCGTAACACCACCACCGACCCTTATGCAGGCATCAACGCCGATGAAGTGGCTGACCCCCGCCCGTATTGTGAAATCATTCGCCAGTGGAGCACCTTTCACCCTGAATTTGCCTATTTGCCAAGAAAGTTTAAGATTGCCGTGATTGGCACCAAAACCGACCGTGCCGCCACGCAAGTGCATGACATTGGGCTACATTTGATTGAGCGTGATGGCGAGCTTGGTTTTGAAGTGATTGTTGGTGGTGGTCTTGGACGTACGCCCATCATCGGCAAAGTGATTAAGGAATTTTTGCCACGTCGTCATCTTTTAAGTTATTTGGACGCCATTTTACGGGTGTATAATTTACAAGGCAGACGGGACAATAAATACAAAGCCCGTATCAAAATTTTGGTAGAAAGCCTTGGCAAAGAAGAATTTGCCCGCCTTGTGGAAGAAGAATGGCAGTTTTCTAAAGATGGGCAGCTGACCTTAAGCGATGAGCAGTTTGCCAAAGCCGAAAGCTATTTTAGTGAGCCTGACTATCAAGCCCTTGATGTCCTTGCTGCCCAAGAAACCTTGCAAGCACAGCTAAAGGCGGACAAAGACTTTGCCAACTGGTATCAGCACAACACCGTGTCGCACAAGGTGGTAGGTTATAAAGCGGTGGTGATTTCTTTAAAGGCGGGGATTGTGGCGCAAGAAGACGGCACACAAAAGTACATTCCTGCTGGCGATATGACCAGTGGACAAATGTATGCACTGGCGGATCTTGCCGATGTGTACAGTTTTTCAGAAATTCGGGTAACGCACCATCAAAACGTCATTCTTGCCGATGTGTCAATTACCGAGCTTTATGAATTATGGCAAAAACTTGCCAAACTTAAGCTTGCTCGCCCCAACATCGGCACGCTGACCGACATGATAGTTTGCCCAGGGTTTGATTACTGCGCCCTTGCCAACGCCACCACCCATAACATCGCCGAATCCATTGAGCGTAAATTTGACGATTTGGATTATTTGTACGATTTGGGGGAAATTCGCCTAAATATGTCAGGCTGTATGAATGCCTGCGCCCATCATCACGTTGGCGATATTGGTATTCTTGGCGTGGACAAAAAAGGCGAGCATTGGTACCAAATCAGCCTTGGCGGTACATCTAGCGAAAACGCCAAATTGGGGCAAATTTTGGGTCGGGCGGTCGCTGCCGATGACGTGGCGGACACCATTGCCACCATTGTGGGGGTATATAAAGACAGCCGCCAACAAAATGCCAACAGCAGCGAAAGTTTTGGTGAGTTTGTAGAGCGAGTGGGTATTGCGCCATTTAAAACGGCTGTTTATGGATAATTGGGATAACACGATGATGAATTTAGTGCATATTTTACAAAATGACGTTGGCAGTATTGACCAAAAGACGTTTTATTTATTGGGTAATACGGCTGATGAATGGGCGTTTGATGGTTTTAAATCAGGTGCCGATGACGATAAAGGCAAGGGCGTTTATGTTGCCTTATTTAATCAAGAAACCATAGACAAAACCCTATTAGCTCATCAAGCCGTGTTATTAACCGCCGATAATACGCCCGATGATATTGATGTATTAAAACCTTATTTTGCCACACTGCAAGCGGTGTATTTTTATGTCGCTGATTTTAAAGATGGGCGAGTATTTAGTTTGGTTAAACACCTGCGTAATCAAGGCTTTGATGCGGACATTTATATTGCGGGTGAATTTGGACTTGACCAAGCCAATTATTTTGTTAAATCAGGGGCAAGTGGGTTTATTGTTAATGACGATAAAATAGATACCCTAAAACACACCCTAAAAGATTTAAAAAGCGCCCATTTTGGACAATCGGTGTCGGCACTGCCGATGTTTCGTTAATTTACATGATTTGATTAACATCATAAATTAAGCAAAAGCCAGTATTTAAAAGCAAATATGGATAATTATCATAGGCTTTTATAAATACTGGCTTTTTATTTTTTGTATAAACGTTTGATAAAAAAAACAAATGCTGTTGGCTGATGTGTTTTTTGTTTTTATTGGTCTTTGATGATGTTTTGTGATTGTGATTTTAGAATAAATCTGCCGTGTTTGTCTATGCGATATTGACTGACGCTAATGTGGGTGTCTTGATAAGAAGTTTCTTCCATCACGGTAATGTCATGTTTGCTTAAAACGGCGGTGGTTTTATGGGCACTTTCGGCAATTTCATCATAAGCAATTAATAATTCATCAATAATTTGACCTTGTTTATTGATGGTATAAAGATTGGTCATCATTTCAGACTCGCCGTCCATCAAAAAAGTGATTGCCACGGTGTCAAAGTCATTGGAATAACCAAACTGATAAGCAAGGCGAATGTCTTTGGCTTTGGGGTATAATCCTGCAAATAATCTGTTGGCGGTATGAGCGTCTATCTTTGACAAAGTGTCATAATTATCAAAACCGATGTCCATATTAAAAGGCAAAGGCTGATTTTTTAAATTAAAATAAATGGGCGTTTTGGGTGGTTGTTTTAGGGTAACTTTATAATAGTGGTTTTTAAAATTTGGTATATCAATATCAATGCTGCCCAAATAAAGCGTATTATCCGTTGTCCAAAATTTGGCATTAAATTGACAAGGAGTAACAAAAGTATCGGACGTGCTTTTGATAAAGCTATCAAAGACATCGTTTATTTCTATGATTTTTTGCCAGCCGTGGGCTTGTTTTTCTTCAATAAAATAATAAGAACAGTCTTGTCCACCATCATAAGCATTTATGCGGTATTTTTGATTGGGAGAAAAGGCGATTTGATAAGGATTGCCTGTATTTTTGGTTTGTTTGCCTGTGCCAAGATGAAAGCTGACATCTGATGTATGACCGCCTTCTAATAATAAAATGTCTTCATTAGGAAAATAAGCGACAAACCACGCATCAGTAAAGGTTGGGCGATAAACGCCGCCATTTCTAAAATGAATTTTTTTAACCAAACCATCTTTATCAAACCAAACCACGTCTTTTAATGTTTGTTTGGCGGTGGGTAAATCATCTATTGCTATGGTTGCCGACCAAGTATCATAACTTTCAAGCGCAGTATTAAATTCTTTGGCTGAAATTTGGCTGATGGTCAGTGGTAAATCGTTTTTATTAAATCCTTGATACCGTGATTGGGTTAAATTGGCAGGCTTTGATGAATAAGTGGTTTGTTTGCTTTGCAAATTGGGGTTATTGGCTTGACTAAACTGACAAAATAATAAACCCAAGAGTAAAACCGACAGATTGACGTATGTTTTCATATAAATATCCTGCGTTTAAGATATAAAACCAATATCAGCCCAATTAACTAAGGCACCTAACTGGGGCATTTAACTAGGGTATCCAACTGGGGCATTCAACTAGGGCACTAATGCAAAAATGGATTAAAGATAGTAAAATTTATAAAATCAAAAAAAGTATGCCTTGGGGTATGATAGTGCCATTATAACTGAACGTCCGTATGTTACCAAAGTTTTATTTAGGTTTTAGTTAGTTTTATTTTTAGTGGAGTTGCCATGAAAACGTTAGTTACCCCAAGCAATCTTGATGAACATAATGCCGCTTTGGCGGGCAAAAGCCCCCAAGAAATCGTAGCGTGGGCATTGTCTATCGCCAAAAACCCCATCATCACCACCAATTTTCGCCCCTATGAAGCGGCAATTTTGCACCTAGTAACACAAATTCGCCCTGACATTACTGTGCTATTTGTGGACAGTGGCTATAATACCATCGCCACTTATAAACACGCCCAAGCCCTTATCAAAAACTTATCGCTAAATGTCAAAACCTTTATCCCTGCCCAAACCCGTGCCTTTCGTGATGTGGCGATGGACGGCATTCCGCAGGTGGATAGCCCCTTGCACGATGAGTTTACCGAGCAGGTCAAACTAGAGCCGTTTCGCCGTGCCTTGGCAGAGCTCAATCCTGATGTGTGGATTAACGCCATTCGCAAAGACCAAACCGAATTTCGTGGGGCGCTTGATGTGCTAAGTTTGTCCAAAGATGGGGTGTTAAAAGTAGCGCCGTTTTTTTATGCTACCGCTGGCGATTTGGACGCTTATCTTGTGCAAAATGGCTTGCCAAGCATTGATGAATATGACGAAAAAGATTATTTTGACCCCACCAAAGCCTTAGCCAACCGTGAATGTGGGTTGCATACTCAATTATAAATCATCATAAACCAATAAAATAAAAAAGTCGGATTTGATTCGGCTTTTTTAAATCACTTTAGGATACGTCATGAACACCTTGCCTTTGTTTTTTAATCTGTCTGACAAGCTTGTCTTAATCATCGGTGGCGGTGATGTCGCTTATCGTAAGGCGGTACTGATGGATAAAGCAGGGGCAAGGCTTGTGGTGCTTACCAAAAATTTTAAGACAGAATTTAAAACATTTTTATTAGATAAGCAGCACACCTTCATTGAAAAATCCTATGACAAAAATGACCTAGTATCCTTGAGTAATATCGCTTTGATGATTTGTGCCACCGATGACGACGCATTAAATGAGCAGGTTTATAAAGACGCAAAATCACTCAACATCGCCATCAATGTGGTGGATAATCCCAATCTGTGTGATTTTATTTTTCCTGCCATCGTGGACAGAAGTCCGATTGTGATTGGTGTATCCAGTAATGGCAAAGCCCCTGTGCTGGCTCGGCTGCTGCGTGCCAAAATAGAAAGCGTGCTACCGAGCAATCTTGGCGATATTGCCAAAAAAGCAGGTGAGTTTCGCCAAACGGTCAAAGGGGCATTGGGCAGCATTCAACAAAGACGGCATTTTTGGGAACATATTTTTCAAAACGCCCTAAATGATAAGCCCATTCAGTCGCTTGAGACAGAATTAAACCAATTTATCGCCAAAGACAATCAAGCCACAGGTGAAGTGTATATCGTGGGGGCAGGGGCAGGCGATGTTGATTTATTGACTTTTAAGGCGCTGCGTTTGATGGGGCAAGCGGACGTGGTGCTGTATGACGCTCTTGTGCCACAGGAGATTGTGGACTTATGCCGCCGTGATAGTGATAAGATTTTTGTGGGTAAAAAACGTGCCAATCACGCCAAAACCCAAGACGACATCAATGCGCTGCTCATTCATCACGCCAAACAGGGCAAGCGAGTGCTGCGCCTAAAAGGGGGCGATCCCTTTATCTTTGGGCGGGGCGGCGAAGAAATGCAAGCGTGCCAACAAGCAGGCGTGCCTTATCAGGTGGTCAGCGGTATCACATCGGCATTGGCGGCGGCAAGTGGGGCAGGCATTCCGCTGACGCATCGGGGGGTGGCGACATCGGTGCGTTTTTTGACGGGCTGTTATAAGACGGGCGAAGGATTTGATGGGCTAAAAAGCGTGTATCAGCCTGATGAAACCTTGGTGTTTTATATGGGGCTGCACGCCTTAGAAACGGTGGTGGATGCACTGATGACATCAAACTTGCCCAGTGATACACCGATTGCCATCGTCTCAAACGCGAGCTTGCCCACACAGCAGGTATTGACGGGGGTGCTTTCTGACATTGTACAAAAACAAGCCATCGCCAATTTGCCTGCTCCTGCCATCATTATTGTCGGTCGGGTGGTGGGGCTGTATCGGAGCTGATTTATATAATTAATGCTGCCAGAGTCAAGCAATCATGCTATTTTTGTGATTGTAAATCACTTGTATTTCTAAATGGCTTTGTAGGGTGTGTCATACGCCTCTTACAAAGCCATTTTATTTTGCTTTGATGCCATGTCATTATCAAAGCAAGTAGAAAACCCACTACTTTGAGTGTTTGCGTAAAGTAGTGGGGTTATTTTTGGATTAGGACGTATTTATCTTGACATTAAGATAAATATCGATGATAATAATATTTATCTTAATGTCAAGACATATTATTCATGTCTTACTTAAGTGTAAAAATCAATTTTAGTATACTTTTTTCTAAGGATAATCAATGAATGTCAGTCAAGCCTTACTTTCTAGAGTCTCTGCTCACAGCTTCGGTGCAGGAGAGATAACAAAAGAAACCATCTTAGAATTATTGGGCTTAGCACATCTTTCGCCCACGGCATATCATTTACAAAACTACCGTTTTGATGTGGTGCATTCAGAAGAAGCTAGGCGAAAATTGTACAGTATCTCATGGCATCAAGAAAAAATTTTACAAGCATCGGCAGTGATTGTTATTAGTGGGGAGTTATTGGGTTATGAGCAACACGGTAAGAAGCTAAAACATGCTGTTGATAATCAGACGCTTAGCCAAGAAACCGCATACGTATGGGAACAACAAGCTCGCCAATATTATCACGAGAATGTGATGGCACAAACGGTTGAGGCGGTACGTAGTGCTTCAATGGTGGCGATGTCGTTCATGCTTGCAGCACAAGAACAAGGTTATGCCAGTTGTCCGATGAGTGGCTTTGAAGCGGAGGGTGTACGTCAGCTTTGTGGACTATCTCAGCAGGTGTTGCCTGTCATGCTTGTGGCATTGGGTCATCAGGATAACAACAAGCCTAGACCGCAAAAAACTCGCTGCGATATTGCTACACTTTGTCGCTTCTACTAGAGCTAATATTAAAGTAATAATTGGGTAAGCTGTCATAATCATCCATGTTGTGTCACAACGTGGATGATTATTTTATCTAACTCCCAATCCATTCAACATAACTAAGCCATAAACATAACAGAAAGTGTCTTTATTTAACCTGTAGTCATGGCAGATTTGAGTCATCAGTCATAATGTATATTTAGCAAAAGTACCACGCCTGTCGCTTTTCATCCTTAAAATCAATCATTCTCATCTGTCTTGTACAACCTTTCACAGCATGTTATAATCCCTGCCATCAAAGAACCATCAATGCCTGCCATGACTCTAACTCTACAACAGATAGAAGACATTGCTCCTGACCAAGCATCACTATCATCTGCCAAAAAACTCTTGGGAAACAACAAATGGCAGGGTCAGGGTTTTTGTGCGACTACTCATACCGCTTGGGGTGAGTGTCAAGGTTCAGGTTCGAAGCCATATTATGTCGTGGCAGATATCGCAAATACAGGGTATAAATGCACCTGCCCCTCTCGTAAATTTCCCTGTAAACATGCCTTAGCTTTGATGTGGCGATACGTCAATGACGCCTCCGCTTTTGTGGCATCGCCTACACCTGACTGGGTGTCAGATTGGCTTGGCAGAAGAAGAAAAACCACCAAAATCGATGCACAAGCTACCCAAAAATCCGATGTCAGACCTAAAAAATCGATCAGTTTGGCAGAAGATGAGGTAACTCCCCCCGAAGAAATTGACCCTAAAAAACTGGAGATTGCCAAAAAGCGTGCTGAAAAAGTCAAAGCCAATACAGATGCTCAAATTAGCTTAGGTCTTGTTGAATTTGTTGGTTGGCTTGATGATCAAATTAGATTGGGCATGGGTGTATTTATGGATAATGCCAAGGAGCGTAGTCGGCAGATTTCGGCACGCTTGGTGGATGCTAAGGCAAGTGGGCTGGCATCCATGGTTGATGAACTACCATCTGTACTGTTGAATACGCCAAAGTCTGACCGAGTAAAGGCGGCATTTGCAACATTTGGGCGATGGTATCTGTTGTGTCAGGCGTGGCATAAAAACCCAGATGATAAAGATGTGCGTCGCACCATTACCAAGGCTGAAGATAAAC
>JBHCHC010000235.1:0-8304 GCA_041802645.1 Moraxella sp.
GTACAATGGCATTGACAAGAAACACTTTCATCTTTTTATCAAAGAATGTGAGTTTCGTTTTAACTATGGTACACCATCTAATCAGCTTAAAGTATTGAGAAGATGGTGTGGGATTTAGGCTAATCTAGTACAGCCCCTTAATCTAATATTGGTTGTATCAATCTTTGTTGTTTTCGTAAGTTAATTTTAAAGGCATGGCTGTTTTACTAGGCGGCATAATGGTTTGAATACCTCTAACCTATAACACCCTGCTACACATCAAAGATGGACAAGAAACGCTCATCACTCACGCACCAAAAGTCAGCAAACTGATGTGGGCTGATGTTTAATTTTTTACACATTCCTTTAATAAGTATTTTTTGGTATAATTTCAAAGGATTTTTCTTTTTATTTCACGGAGTTTATTATGGCACTCGTTTCCTTACGCCAACTGCTAGACCATGCAGGCGAACACGCTTATGGTTTGCCCGCTTTTAACGTCAATAACCTAGAACAAATGCGTGCCATCATGATGGCAGCCGACCAAACCGACTCACCCGTCATCGTACAGGCTTCAGCAGGTGCAAGAAAATACGCTGGTGCACCTTTTTTGCGTCATTTGATTTTGTCCGCCATTGAAGAGTGGCCGCACATTCCTGTGGTCATGCACCAAGATCACGGCACAAGCCCTGCCGTCTGCCAACGTTCCATTCAGCTTGGCTTTAGCTCGGTGATGATGGACGGCTCGCTCAAAGAAGACGGCAAAACCCCTGCCGATTATGACTATAATGTTGCCGTTACCCGTGAAGTGGTCAAAATGGCACACGCTTGTGGGGTGTCTGTAGAAGGGGAAATCGGCTGTTTGGGTAGTCTAGAGACAGGCATGGCAGGCGAAGAAGATGGCGTGGGTGCAGAAGGCGTGCTAGATCACAGCCAACTTTTGACTTCAGTAGAAGAAGCCCGTCAGTTCGTTGCTGACACTGGTGTGGACGCATTGGCGATTGCGGTGGGTACTTCACACGGTGCGTACAAATTCACCCGTCCACCTACTGGCGATATCCTAGCCATTGACCGCATCAAAGAAATCCACGAAACCCTACCCAATACCCACCTTGTGATGCATGGCTCTAGCTCCGTGCCCCAAGAATGGTTAAAAATCATCAATGAAAACGGTGGTAACATCGGCGAAACCTATGGCGTACCTGTAGAACAACTGGTAGAAGCCATCAAACACGGCGTACGCAAAATCAACATCGACACCGATTTGCGTCTGGCGTCCACAGGGGCAATTCGCCGTTTTATGAACGAGCACCCTGCTGAGTTTGACCCACGCAAATATTTGGCAGCATCCGTCAAAGCCATGCAAGAAATCTGTGTGGCTCGTTACGAAGCCTTTGGTTCGGCAGGTAACGCCAGCAAAATCCGCCCCATCAGCCTAGAAAAAATGGTGGATTACTACAAATAAGGCTTTTTGAATGACATAAGGGCGGAAAGATTCGCCCTTATTTGCGTTCATTTAAAGGAAATACAATGATTGGTATGATTACAGGGCAAGTTGCCCACCTTTGCGCTCCTGTCGCTTGCGTCATGACATCAAGCGGGGTTGGTTATGAAATTGAAATGCCGATTGGTGGGTTTTGCACACTGTCTGTTGGCATGACGGTTACGCTTTATACACAGCTGGTCGTGCGTGAAGACGCTCATTTATTGTTTGGATTTATCGACAAATCTGAGCGAGAAATTTTTAAAAAACTAATCAAAATCAATGGTGTGGGAGCAAAAATGGCTCTTGCCATACTCTCGACCCTACCACCAAGCGAGCTACATCAAGCGATAGAATATGGCGATGAGATGGCTTTAACTCGGGTGGCAGGTATTGGTAAAAAAACCGCCCAACGGCTCATCATTGAACTAAAAGGCAAGTTAGATGGTGCATCAGATGACCTGTTTAGTCCAAATATCGCCCAAACCTTCCCTGAACACAACACCAATCCCATGTACATCATCGCTGAGACCGAAAGTGCATTGGTGAGCTTGGGCTACAAAGAAAAAGAAGCTCAATCCGCCATTAAGACCGCCAAGCAGTCACTGCCTGATGAGGAGCTGACCACATCAAACTTATTAAAGGCAAGTTTAAAAATCTTATCAGGATTTTAAGTTATTCCTAAAAAAACACCTCAAAGGTTGTCTAACTTTTGGGGCGCGGTTCATCTTAGCGGCGTTTTGATACTTATTCTGCAAAAATCCGCTCTAACTCTTTTTCAAGCTCCTGTTCTAGCTTTTTATTGTCCATGCTAGGGTTGTCAATCAAAATTTGGACAATCAGCTTTTGTAGTTCATCCATGTATTTAGGTATCATCATGTTGGTTTTTTGAGTGACGCTTTGACCAATGGGCGTGCTTAGAAATTCATTATAAACATCTATCTCTTGCTGAGTGTAATATTTCTTAGCGACATCAAGAAAGATTTGATCAATCTTTTGGCGAGTTTGGGGTGTTATGATTTGCTCTGTGAATTGATTTATGTATTTTTCAAAAACCATGCCCGCTTGTTTGACTTGCTCAGGGGTTACACCTTCTTTTTGAGCGACTTGAGCCTCAAAAAGTTGTCGCTGTGCATCCAAACTGCTTTGCATACCCACGTCAAAGGTTTTATCCACCTGTGATAGCTGCATGAATTTTAATAAAGATTCATCAGATGGTGCTTGAGCCGTGGCACTTATGCTAAAACTTAGCGTCATGCTAAGCAGCATGGTGATTAATGATATTTTCATAGGCTTACCATTTGGTTAAAAAAGTTTATTGTAAATAAAACTCATTTATTTTTCAAGCCCTAAATCATTCTCACCCCACACACCACCATAACCCCCTTTTCACTCATCATAAAATCCACATCCACCACGTGATAACGCATGGCACACATCACACCAATCTCACCTTGGCGATAGGCGGGGCGTGGGTCATAAGCGATAAGTTCGCCAATCACGACTTTATCTTGATTGGTTAATACGCCTGATTTAATACATCTCTCAAACTCATCATTGGTTTTATCATCAAAAACAACCTCTCGACCAACTGGTTCATCAAACCCGCTCGCCTCACTCACGCTATCCACATACGGCAAATAAGGCTTGATATCCAATATTGGCGTACCATCAATCATGTCCGCACCTGTGATGTGCAGAATCACTTGTTTATGAGCGACTTCCACCCTATCCAACCCCACCACCGACAACCCCACCTGCGATGGTCTGTACATACTGCGTGTGGCAAATACGCCCATTTTATCATTACCACCAAGGCGTGGAGGTCGCACCTGAGGGCGAAATCCCACTTGGTCTTTATTATGGTGAAATTGCCACATTATCCACAAATGGCTGTACTGTTCAATACCCAAAAAAGCCTCGGGCACGCCATAAGGAGGCAAAAATATAAGATGACTGCTTAAGCGAACCAAATTGGGCTGTCTGGGCGTGCCAAACTTTTGACTCAAGGGCGAACGATGATAACCAATGATGGGCAAAGTGTGATGCAAGGCAGAGTTTGGCATGAGCTTTTCCTTTTGTGGTAGGGTGCGGCGTGGCATTTTAGCCGTGTTTATGCTAAAATCTTAAGGCTTTATTCCAAAAACCTGCTAAAAAATAGATGGTCAAACCGCTATTATACGCAAATTCCTTTTCTAATTGTTATCCAAGAGTCGATTATGTCAAAATTTATAACAGAAACCGTTACATACGTTCATCATTGGACAGACAGCCTATTTACCATCAAGACCACTCGTAGCGACAGCTTGCGTTTTAGAAGTGGTGAATTTGCCATGATCGGGCTAGAAGTGGACGGCAAACCCCTTGTGCGTGCTTATTCTATCGCCAGTCCCGCTTGGGCAGAAGAGCTTGAGTTTTATTCCATTAAAGTCCAAGATGGTCCTTTGACATCTCGCCTCCAACACATTCAAGTGGGCGATGAACTGCTGGTCAGCAAAAAACCTACAGGCACACTGGTGCTAGATGATTTGGTGGCAGGCAAAAACTTGTATATGCTGGCTACGGGTACAGGGCTTGCACCATTTTTGTCATTGGTGCGTGAACCTGAAGTTTATGAACGCTTTGAAAAAGTCATTTTGGTGCACGGCGTGCGTCATGTGGAAGATTTGGCGTATCGGGAAATGTTTGAAAAAGAATTGCCTAATGACGAAATTTTTGGGGAATGGGTGCGTGAAAAATTCATCTACTACCCCACTGTTACTCGTGATGACTTCAAAAACCAAGGACGTGTTACCGACCTTTTAAAATCAGGCAAACTGTTTGCCGACATTGGTATGCCACCCATCAACAAAGACGATGACCGTGTGATGATTTGCGGCAGCATGGCGATGAATGCTGACACCTGCGCCATTTTGGACGAATTTGGGCTGACCATTTCACCACGCATGGGCGTACCTGCCGATTATGTGGTGGAACGTGCGTTTGTGGGCTAATCCAAAATCAAAATACCATGTTAAAATAAAACGCGTCATTTCTTTGGCGCGTTTTATTTTTGAGATAAATTTATGGTAAACTTTACCCAAATATAAACCCTAAAAAGCAAAATCCCTTGTTCCACAAAACAAGCCTTGGATTTATTAAAATAAAGTGATGTCGAGATAGAAAAAGCAATTGAAGTTTATCATCAAAATAATATCGCTGATATTATCATGCAGACCAATTGCAATAAAGAAATGGCGGAAAAATATTATAAAAAAACTCTCTTTTGATAAAGAAAAATCCATTAGAGAGATAAAACTTACACTCTCTCAAAAAAGATATTGGCATCAAACCATCACATTACAAGATGATAAATGTCATTATAATGAAGTAGGATTTACATTGTATATCAAATCAAAAAAACATCTAGGTTATGATGATATTAATGATTAGACCTTTATCCCTGTGTCTGATTGTTGGTTGATTAGTGAGACATTCTCAAAATATTGCGATGATTATGACCCTTATTTTGACAATGACTTTACCCACGAAGCAATACTAAATATCATTCATGATTTATCACTATTAACTGATGATGATAAAAAGGTCATGCAATTTTTATCAAGAAGTGATTGCATGGCTCAAAGACAAATCCAAACCAGATAATATCATACAGATGTTTAGCAATATTTAAAGGGATTTTTTCATACCTTTTCCATAATTACCCTAACATTATCATGCTACAATAATTTTAGGGTAATTATGGAGAAAATTGTGAAAAAATTAAGTTTAGCGGTCTTATTAGCGACTGGAATTTTATCCGCCTTTGCGGTGAATTTTTATGACAAATCGCCCGATAATCCCATAAGTGAACACCGCACCTTATCAAAAAGACAATTGGATTTATTAAACGCCCCACCCCTAGCCATAGGTAGCAAGATTGATAAAATCGTGGTGCGAAAATCGGTGCGAGAAATGGATGTATTTTATCAAGGCAAACTGTTAAAAACCTACCCCATCGCCCTAGGCAAAAATCCCATCGGACACAAAGAATTTGAGGGCGACATGAAAACGCCTGAAGGCAGATACACCATTCATGATCGCAATGCAAACAGTGGCTATCATAAAAACTTAGGCATTTCCTACCCCAACGAAGCTGACATCGCCCACGCAGCCTCTCACGGCAAATCCGCAGGTGGTGCGATAAAAATCCACGGCATCAAAAATGGCTATGGCAACATCGTTGGCGAGAAGCATCTACTCAAAGACTGGACACATGGCTGTATCGCTGTCACTGACCGTGAAATGGATGAGTTATTTGTAGCGGTGGTGGACAATGCGGTGATTGAGATTTTGCCCTAAGGCGTATCTTAGCTTGGATATGCTCTGTTTACGTGACTACTGATTTAACACAACTTAAATGGCGAAAGGTTGGGTTGTAAGGGCAATCATAGCCAATCAGGTGCATAGCGATTGGTATACACCAGTAGCTCTGCCTTACCCTGCCGATAATACGCCCGATAAGCAGTCATTGTATCATCATCTTGATATTCATCAGGCATGACCTGAGGGGGCGGGGTGGGTGTGACATTGGTATGGATTGGGCATTTATCTAGTACATGACGTAGCTTGACATCGGTCAAATGCACCCTGCCATAACGATGTGTGTATTCATCACACAGGGCGATAAACAGCTGATACAGCCATTCATAGTGAGACTGATTGGCACGCACCCATACTGCACAGGGATGATTTTGATGAGTGCGTTTATAAAGTTTGTCACGCTCCTCGTCAGTCAGCACATCATCACCCAAGTGATGTGCAGTGCATAGAAGCTGAGCATACTCCAATATCATCTTGACCACATGTTTATTGCCATGAAAGCTGGCACAACGCACAGGGTCATGGTCAAGATAAAAGATGTTCATCAGACCTTATCTGTCAGCATGAATCAGCCCTACTTTTACTAAGCCTGAATCTTAGCACGAATTTTGCCAGCCAAGTCCGCCAATTCTTCTTGGTCAGCCATGACACTCTCATGTCTACCCAATTCATGTACATGAATGGGGATGAGATGCATGTGATAATGAAATACACTCTGACCTGCCTTGGCGTGGTTTAGCTGCATCTGAACCACGCCCTCTACATCTAGAGCCTCTCTTTGGGCTTTTATCACTTTTTGGGCGGTGGCAAAAACAGCACAGGCATATTCACAAGGTAAGTCAGTCAGCTCCACCGCTTCACATTTTGGGATGATGAGAACATGCCCTTTCGCTTGGGGCATGACATCCATAAAAGCCAGTGTTTTGTCGTCTTCATAGATCCGATGACAAGGGATCTCGCCACGCAGGATTTTGGCAAAAATGTTGGTATTATCGTAAGTCATGGCAACTCCTATTTTATCAGTTTACTTAAGCAAGAATCATAGTAGCACAAATTGTAGCACAAAAGCTGGTGTGTGAATAATGGTTTTATTCATCCAAGTTTTAAAGCATGGGTTTTAAGATTTGGTTGCAACCATCACTTTTGATTTCCTTCAACAGCCAATCTTCTAACCCCAAAATACACTGCATGGATGATGGGTGGATGATAAAAGTTCAATACTCTCTCATTTTGTGCTATATTATCGGTGTTTTTAAAAATGCTAAGAGTGCAAACTAAGCCAATATAGAAAGTTAAAATCCACCATTAAACTCACCCATGTTCAGAGCGACGCCATGACTGACCACTTTATTTTACAAGAATTATTGACCGATGACGTGCCATTTCGAGTACATAATGTCAAGATAGATAAATTCATCTATGAAAAAGATTTGCCCATGATGCTGCTTGCTCACTATGACCGCCTAGATGCCAAGATAAAAGCCCAAAAGCCTTTGACCGATTTTTTTGGGCAAATCAATGATAAAGTCACCTCCAACCAAGCCTGCCAGATTTTTGGCATCCCCACAGACAGCCTTCGCCCCACCACTCACATTAAAATCACAGGGACGACCGTCATTGTCTATGATGACTTTCCCATTGCTCTACATCTACAATTTACCAACACTGCCAAAGACACCCAAACCACAGATAAAACGGATGTCAAACAGGCGACCTTAGAGCAGCTTGAGCATATATTATTATCAGGTAACGTTCATGTTCTGCATAAGAACACCGCCAAAACACTGGTCAGTGTTGATTTGTATGACAATGAATTTATCATCACGCCCAGCGACCATTATACTCGTCTGCCCAACAGTCATGCTCTTGCCACCACCCAGATTCTTAACCATATTTGGGATGTCACCCCTAGGGCAATGGCATATTTAGACCACGCCATAACAGAAAAAGTCATGGACCATGTCCGAGAAAACCATTAAGCCCACACAGGTTTTGCCGTCATCCACGTGCTATTTTTGGATTTGATATTAACATTTTAGATGTCTCATGTTAAGATAGAGAGTATAATTTTAATCAAGATAATTTAATCAAAATAAAGGAAAACGACAATGTTAATTGAATTTACCAAAATGCACGGTCTGGGCAATGATTTTATGGTGATTGACTTAGTCACACAACGCATGAATCTGACCAGCGACTTGGTTCGCTTATTGGCTGACCGTCATTTGGGCGTGGGTTTTGACCAGTTACTCATCGTTGAGCCACCGTCTCGCCCTGACGTGGATTTTAAATATCGTATTTTTAATGCTGATGGACAGGAAGTGGCACAGTGTGGCAATGGTGCCAGATGTTTTGCCTCATTTGTGCAAGCACGCAAATTATCCTTCAAAAACCGCCTAAAAGTAGAAACAGCCAGCGGCATTATGACTTTGACAACAGACCGCTACGGCTGGGTGCAAGTAGACATGGGCAAACCCAAA
>JBHCHC010000236.1:0-3443 GCA_041802645.1 Moraxella sp.
AAAAATCGCTCCAAGGTCGCTCTGTCATCTACAGGAACAAAGCTATGCTGAACCGAATCTCCCATTTCATGCTCAAATAAAACTTGAGCACGAGCAAAACCTGTCTGTGTGGTGCTGGTAATCCACAGATGATAACCATGAGCCAAAAAAAGCCTGAGTAAAGGATAGGCGGTATTTAATTCTCCCAAAGACACGGCATGACACCAAATCACGGGTTTTCCCCGATTGATTGTCAAATATTTATGCCCAAAACGCTCGGCAATCTCACGATAATAATGGGGCAGCTTATTCTTTTTGCTACGCAGAAGCAATCGATATAACGGGCGAGCCACGCCAATAACCAAGCGATAATATAAAGGCACAAACATAAGATAACCCGAGAGATAGCCCAAAACGACTAAAATAAAATACTAAGCAGAATGAACAGCAGTACTGTCCCCACCCCAAGAGCGATGAACAGCATGCCATAACGCTTATCGGAGACAGCCTCTGCTTGATAATCCCCTTTTAAGATTTCCACTTGATTCATATAAGCACAAACTTTTTTCGCGTCAGGATGTCCTCCCTCAGCGGCATTTCTAAGCCAGTATTCGCCCAATCCCACATCCATCGCCATTCCGCCATCATCTGGTGAAAAGCCTTGATAGTAAAGACGGCTTAGTAATTTTTGTGCTCTAATGTCCCCCGCCTCAGCAGCGCGTTTGGTTAACATGATGGCTTTTTGAGTATCTCGACTGACACCACGCCCTCCAAAATAACACAAAGCGAGGCGAAGCATGGCAGAAGGATTGCCCTGCTTAACCAAACCCACTAAGAGAGTCAAGGCTTGCTTACGCACCTGAGATTGGTTTTCGTTAAACACAATCTCATCTGGATTTTTTCCCTCGTTGAGTTTGGCTTCAATGAATTGATCAAACTTAGTCAGAACCGCGTGAGCCTTTTGATACTCATTTACCGCATCACTTGGCAAACTGATGTTCGATAAATCATGATAAATTTCATCAAAGAGTTTGGGCGTATGAGACGCTCTGGCTTTTTGTTTATAAACAGATGGAGGCACAGCTTTTGGTTGGCTGCTAATGTTTGGCTGATTTTTGCCGCCATGTTCTGACGATAAAACAGGGCTAGTCAAGGTGGCTTTGACAGTTGCATTAGGCAAATCAGAGGCATGAGAAAAATGTGATGGCTGAATGCTATCATCACGAGTCACTTCCATTTTAACCGGTTCATAAACCCTTAGCTCATCATGCAAATCCGTCGTGAGTATCTTGCCTGATGGTTTGTCCACCATGTGCGTCTTTTTGGTCAAAGACAATGCTTGCTCACTAAATAACGCCTTTGCTCCATCATGCCCATCAACGCCACTTTGCAAAGTTTTAAAATTGATGACAAAATCATGAATCGCCCAGTACAGACTATCTTCTGCCGTCCCCACAGGTTTTCCGTCATCGTCCAAGCCTGTCATGAACGAGCGATCAATTGAGCCAAATAGTCGTGCGCCAATGATGGGCAGAATAAAGATTCTGTCCGCCACCGCTTGCCCTTGGGCATTAACCCCTTGACACAGTACACCCATGCCATAATAAAAAGCATCAAGCTCAGCATCTGTCAGAGCTTGAACGCCATTTGATGTCCCAACCTGAGAAAAAAGTCGTGCATAAACACGGCTAAACCCTTGGGCAGTGTAGATGGTAGTGACTGTCCTTGGTGATGTCATCAGCTCCTGCTCTATCACTCTAACGACATGATACAGCAGTACAATGACAAGCCTGACAAACTCATCATGAGCCAATACTCTTCCCTCACTGACATTTTTTCTTGCCAAATCAGACTTTATTGCCGATAAGAACACGTCCAAAACTTTTAGACTATCCAAGTCCGCCTGAAAATTTGCTGTCTGCCCGATGAGTGTCGATAGACGTGGATGATAAGCAAAACGCTTGCCACTGATGCCCATGTCCCTCCATAGCATCTCCACCTCTTTATCAAACTCAAACCAAACAAATGGCGTCTGCACGATGCTCATACGCTACTCCCCAGCATGTTATTTAAAAATTCTAGCACATTTTTAGATGTCACCCTCTTCTGCAGTGCCTGTAGACTCTCTTGTGCCAGGGCTTTTTTGTCATCGGTCAAAGTATAAAAACGTGCCAACGCACTGAGCATGCGTGACGCTAACACAGGATTGATGGCATCCAATCGACAGATAGCCGATGTAAAGAGTGTCAAACCCTCCTCGGTCCACAACTGAGTGGGCTTATTAATCAGTCCGCCCAAGGTAGTTCGCACACGGTTTGGTGTCTGCCAATCATAGTCCTCTCGCAACATCAAATTCTCTATGAATGCCACGTCACGACTGCTTGCTCCTGCTTGCACACTAAACCATGCATCAATCACCAATGCCTCATCAGCAAACCTTTCATAAAATTCCTGTATACATTCGTGAGCCCTAGGCAGGTCATACTCTATCATCGCTGATAACGCACCCAACCTTTCGCTCATACAGCTGGCATGCTCATATTGCTGATACGCCCAATCGGTTGCCTCGGTCAACCCTGCTGTGAGTGCTAAGTCTAAGATGATATTACGCAGTAGCCTTACCCCCCTTGCGTTAGGACTATCCACATAAGCCACCAAAGGCAATTTACCATGCCATACACTAAGCTCATCCATCAAACCCTGTGCGATGGTAAGCTTTAGTCCATCTCGGATTTGTTTAACCTTGTCGGGATCATAGTCATGGTCATAAGTAGCAGCAAGCTCTTTTTCACCCACCAAGTCAAACAGCCTCGCTCCCAACATAGGGTCATTCTCTATCAAGCTTGGTATGCTTGTCTTTAGGGCATCGATAAGCAGCTCAGTCGCCTTTGATTGTCCTGTAAGCAGGCGTGTGCTAAGCAGTTGCACCGCTTGCCAGCGATTAAAACCTTGCTGTTCAAAAGCAATGAGTTTCATCAAGTCCTCATCGCCATAAGCAAAATCAAGTTGAACAGGTGCCGAGAAGTTACGCAGCACCGATACCACAGGGCGAATATTATCCACCGTACTGATGTCATGGAATGTGAAACTATCCTGCTCCTTGGTTAGATAGCATAATCTCTGTGCCAACATCCGACCTGTAATGCGGTCAAATATCGCCACATCGATAGGCATGGGTAAAGGTCGTGGCTCATCAAATCCCGCTACATGGCGAGTTTTTTGCCTAAATGTCAGTACCAGTTTTTCTTGTGCATCAAACTCAAAATCTCCTGACAGTACGGGCGTACCTGCCTGCTGATACCACGCCAAAAAGTCTAGCACTCGCTCATCACTGATGCTCATCGCCGTTAAAAAATCTTCAATGGTCACCGCGTGGCCATCATAACGGCGAATATATTCATCCGTACCTTCGCGGAGCTTCATCTCACCTAAAAGCGTGGCAATCATTCGTACAATCTCCGCCC
>JBHCHC010000237.1:0-5173 GCA_041802645.1 Moraxella sp.
ACTCACTCTAATTTTTTACCCACCCAAAAAGGATTTACCATGACCTTGCAATATACCGCCCCTCTTGATGAGATGATTTTTACCCTAAAAGAAGTGTTTGATGCACCCACCTTTTGGCAAAATACCCCTGCTCTATCGCATGTAGATAGCGAGACAGTTGAGATGATTTTAGATGAAATGGCAAAGTTTGCCACATCCACCTTGCTACCTCTTAATCAATCAGGCGATGACGAAGGAGCAACCTATTTGGGTAATGGCAAGGTTGCCACGCCCAAAGGCTTTAAGGAGGCATTTGATGCCTATGCTCAAGCAGGCTGGATAGGGCTTGGGGGTGATGGCGACTACGGTGGACAAGCCATGCCCAAGATGGTCAGTATGCTGACCGAAGAAATGTTATTTGCCACCAACCAATCTTTTGCTTTGTATCCCAACCTCACTGTTGGTGCAAGCTTATGTCTGCTAGCAAGTGCCAGCGAGGAGCAAAAAAGCTTGTATTTGCCTAAGTTATACAGCGGTGAGTGGGCAGGCACGATGTGTCTGACCGAGGCTCATGCAGGCACCGATTTGGGCATCATCAAGACAAAAGCCACGCCAAATGCTGATGGCTCGTATGCCATCACAGGCACAAAAATATTCATCACGGGGGGCGAGCATGACTTAACAGATAACATCATCCATTTGGTGCTTGCCAAAACAGCAAATGCTCCTGCCGGCTCTCGTGGCATATCACTCTTTATCGTGCCGAAATTCTTAGTCAACGCCGATGGTACATTGGGTGAGAGAAATCATGTGCAAGCAGGCTCTATTGAACATAAAATGGGCATCAAAGCATCTGCTACTTGTGTTATGAACTTTGATAATGCCACAGGTTATATGGTAGGAGAGGAAAATACAGGTCTTGCCAGTATGTTTATCATGATGAACTACGAACGAGTCACCATGGGATTGCAAGGGCTTGGTGCAAGTGTGCTTGCCTATCAAAATGCTTGTGCCTATGCCCAAGATCGTCTGCAAGGGCGTGCTGATGGTGGCGTCAAAAATACCAATAAAGTTGCTGACCCCATCATTCATCATGCTGATGTTCGTCGCATGCTACTAAACGCCAAAACCAACAGCGTGGCATCTCGCACTTTTGCCATGTATGTTGCTCGTGAGCTTGACATTGCTAAGTTTAGCGATGATACAAATGCCAAAAAAGCTGCCTCTACTAAAGTTGCCCTACTGACCCCTATTGCCAAGGCATTTTTGAGTGACATGGCATTTAATGCCACCATCGATTGCCAGCAAGTCTTTGGCGGTCATGGCTACATCAAAGAGTGGGGCATGGAACAAATCGTCCGTGACACTCGCATCAGTCAAATCTATGAAGGCACGAACGGCATTCAGTCGCTTGATTTGCTTGGACGTAAAGTCATCAAAGATGGCGGACAGGCGATGACCGCTTTCATCGATGAAATCAAAGAATGCACTCAAGAACTTGCCGATGGTGCCCTAAAAACACAGACTCTAAAAGCTTGCGAGACAGTCTTAGACTTAACAACGCATTTAATTGATGTTGCCAAAACCAACCCCAATGCCATCAATGGCTCTGCGGTTGATTATCTGCATGCTGTGGGCTATTTGTGCTATGCTTATATGTATGTTCTCATACTGCAGGCATGTCAAGATAAGACGGGTGATTTTTATGAAAATAAAGCACGCTTGGCAGATTATTTTGTGGCTCGTGTACTGCCCCGTCTGGATGCTCACGCTACCATGGCAAAAAATGGTGCAGACAGCATCATGGCTTTTGATAGTGAGTTTTTTATCTAATCCATCGGTTTCATTTCATAAGACTTCAACCAAAAATCGGACAGTTGTCCGATTTTTGTTTTTAAGAGGTAACAAAAGCCGAAAATCTCCCAAGAGTTATGCTAAAATAATCAGCCCTGCATGAATCATAAGGACAAGCCCTTGCTAGAACATAGCTCCGACTTACGCCATATTTTACAATACATTTACTTACTCCAAGAACTCCCTGAGCCTTCTTCTCTGAAGCGGCTTATCGATGCACTTCGTGTTCGTGGTGACGACAAAGAGCAGGTAAATGCTAAGATTCGTGAACTCATCGATATTTTAAAAGAAAATCCTGAGTATGGTTCGGGGCTTGCCGTTTTTATCTTGCGTTTAACAGACACTTATCAACGCATCACGCTTTATGCCGATACAGGCATCATCTCCGATGACAGTTTTTCACACAGCATCAACCGTCTTATCGGACATCGTTTTTTGCCACTACTACCCCAAGAAGATTCCGTGGTGGAGCTTGCTCACTACCTCTTTGATGGAGCATCTGATGAAAAATGGCTATCACTGATCGCTCCTGAGCTTTGGGACGAGCTTGTAGAGCTTGTTAAAGTAGATGAAAATAATCTAGAACTGGTCGCCAGTGCGAAAAATAGCATTCTAAACGCCTTAGTCATCTTATCTTATCGTGTTAGCGGCATCGGACTGCACACTGAGATGATGGATAATTATCCGCAGATATTACCCTATACCGCAGCTTTTGTCGCCCAAAACCAAGAGACAGTACTTTTTGTCAATCAGTATCGTCAGGCTCATAATCTTGATGCCATGACAGACACCATGCCTGAGATAGACATTGATTCCGCCCCTCTACTTGTCATGCTAGAACAGTGTAGCGACATTGTCTCAAACATTCGTAAACGGGTTTATAAAACAGGCATTTCCATCCGAATGACCAATATGTTGGTTCGCTTGGAACAAAGCATTCATCGCATGCGTATCTTAATCGAGTTGGTTTCTGACAAAAACAAAAACCGTGATAAAGCGATAGTTGAGCTTACCCAAGAAGTTGTTCGTACTGCCAAGACTCGTTACAGCTTTGGACACCTTATTAAGAACAACACACGCCTACTGTCCCGTAAAATCACCGAAAATTCAGGACAAGTTGGCGAACATTACATCAGCACCGACAAACTCGGTTACAAAAAAATGTACAAAAAAGCGGCGATTGGGGGGTTTTTCATCGCTTTTATGGCTACCTTAAAAATTTTAGGATCATCACTTGTGCTGGCCCCCATCGGCAAAGCTTTCATGAATAGCATGATCTATGGTTTGGGCTTTGTGAGCATTCACATTGCAGGAGGCACCGTTGCTACCAAACAGCCCGCAATGACTGCTGCTGCCATCGCCTCCACCATCTCAGAGAGCGGCAACAAAAAAACCAAACAACTCACCAAACTCGCTGAGCTGATTGTGGATATTTTAAGAACTCAGTTCATCGCCATCATGGGTAACATCTCCATTGCCATGCCCATTGCTCTGCTCATTGCTTTTGCATGGCTACAGTTCCATGGTGAACCCATGATTAGCACCCAAAAGGCTGCTCACTTATTGCATGAGCTTGACCCCTTGCGTTCTCTGTCTTTGCCTCACGCTGCCATTGCTGGGGTGTTTTTGTTCTTATCTGGTCTCATCTCAGGCTATTATGACAATCTTGCCGCCTTTAATAAAATTGGTGAACGCATCAAACGTCATCGCCTGTTGGCTCGTCTAATGCCCCAAACATGGTTAAACCGTTTAGGAAGCTTTGTTCAAGCCAATCTTGGGGCAATCATGGGTAATTTTATTTTTGGCTGTTTCTTGGGCAGTACCGCTACCGTTGGCTATATGTTGGGGCTCCCCCTTGATATTCGTCACATTGCCTTCGCCTCTGCCAATCTTGTGCATGGTCTGTTTTTCTTGTCACCTGCTGACTTAACATGGAAGTTGGCTCTTTACTCCTTTATCGGCGTGCTTTTGATTGGCATGATAAACTTAATCGTGAGCTTTTCTTTGTCACTCATGATTGCCTTGCGTTCCAAAGAAGTACATTTTAGCCAATGGAAAGATTTGGGCGACCTAATGTTCAAACACCTCATCACACACCCTAGGGACTTTTTTATTCCTAGAAGTGAGAGTGTTAAATATGCTCGCATTGACAGCGAGGGGCGTATCATCTATGATGATAATGTCAAGGAAACCTCCATTCCGATGGGGTCTGTGGTTCGCCGTCTGGGCAACAAAAAAGCCGATCCACTAAGTGACATTAAAAATGCGGTGCAAGTCGCTAAGACTGACCTAAGTCAAGGCACGTTTGATAAAGTAACCCCAGAATCAAAGCACAATAAGCCAATAGAAGCAGGCAAGGTAGGTCTTGACATGAACAGCGAAACCAACGCCAAAAATCCACTGCCCAAGCCTGATAAGGCTCCTCAGCTGCCAAAATAACCCTAAATAAGTCATCTCAATAAAACTTGTTTTATACTTTCAACAGCGTTATACTTGAGTTTATTTTTATTAAATTAAGGAATCATCATGAGTTACTTTGGCACAGACGGCATTCGTGGAACATTTGGGGTATTTCCCATCACGCCTGATTTCCTCCTTAGATTGGGCTACGCCCCAGGGCAAGTGCTGAGCGAACAACACCCCAATAAACGACCTAGTGTAGTTATTGGCAAGGACACTCGCTTATCTGGCTACGTGATTGAATCCGCTCTGCAAGCAGGCTTTAACTCAGCAGGGGTGGATGTCTACCTTCTAGGACCTCTGCCAACGCCTGCCATCGCTCATCTAACTCGCAGTTTTCATGCTGACATGGGTGTGGTTATCTCAGCCAGTCACAACCCTTATCATGACAATGGCGTTAAATTTTTCTCCCATGAAGGTAAAAAGATTTCTGATGATATCCAGTCTGCCATTAATGCCAAATTAGACAAACTCATTGGTGTTGACAACTTATCTTATCTGGGTGATTATTCTACCACTTTGGGCAAGAGTTACCGCATTGATGATGCCAACGGACGGTATATTGAGTATTGCAAAGGCTCATTCCCCTATCAGTATGACCTTCGTGGACTGACCATCGTTCTTGATTGTGCCAATGGCGCAGGATATGATGTCGCCCCTCGAGTATTAAGAGAATTAGGGGCGACTGTCATCACTCATGCCAACACGCCAAATGGTACAAATATTAACGATAACTGTGGCTCAACCCACCCCGAAACTTTGCAACAGTTAGTGTTGGAACATGGTGCAGACTTACGTATCGCCTTAGATGGAGATGGTGACCGTATTGTCATGGTTGATGAAAAAGGTCAGATTCTAGATGGTGACAGCATTTTATATG
>JBHCHC010000238.1:0-8096 GCA_041802645.1 Moraxella sp.
CAAGAAACACTTTCATCTTTTTATCAAAGAATGTGAGTTTCGTTTTAACTATGGTACACCATCTAATCAGCTTAAAGTATTGAGAAAATGGTGTGGGATTTAGGCTAATCTAGTACAGCCCCTTAATTTTTAGATAAATTTAAAAACCCAGATAAAATCACTGATGAGAATGAGTCATGCTAAAATTCATATCCAATCACAGCCATAAAAAACCCACATTAAAATACATAATAAAATGTGCCATGATTGGTTTTTTGGGGGTTAAAAGTTTGTGTGCATTTGCTACTACCGCCGAACAAAAAGCATTTGAGCAAGCAGTAGATAATACCATTTATAGTCATATTAATGCCAGACAAAATATGCTTGCCCTTGTTTCAGGATATGCTTATGATGGTGCAGATATTGAAAATCTGCCTTTGGATAAAATTAAGATTTATACCGTGTTTGAACCACAAGTCTTGCAATGCGTGTATCAACATAGCCAACATGACACATATCAAAAAGCATTAAAACAAAGCATTAACGCTTATTATCAACAAGTTGATGATGAACAATTTAAAAAAGATTTGGCATATATTACTGATGAGAAAAGACAAGCATTTTATGATGTACAAGAAAAATCCATGAAATTATATGCCCAAATGCCTAATGTGGAATTGGGAGAGAATATTTCCACGGGCGATGCTGCCAAAATTACAGAGATTGAACGCCAATTAAATGCATTAAATGACAAATACACCGATGCGATAGCTAATGATTGGAGTCGTGATATTGACAGATTGATGAATGACGAATCAAGAGTGCCATTACTTAATTTACTTGGATTGTCGCTTGCCAATATGCCGTTTGATGAAGAAAAGCAAAACGTACCAATCAGCCCAATGTCAATTTATGCTCAAAAGGTGATTGACGATTGTCATAAACCATTTTGGCAACAGTTGCATCATAAGCTACAACAAGATGATGCTATTTGACAAAGCAGAGAATAATCAGTCATTTGATGAAAAGGTAGATTTATCATGTCATTTTGACTGGCGATAAAATGCCGCCATTTAGATTAGATGCATCGCTTGTTGATCTCCATGTTCTATAATGATCAAATTATGCATCGAATTTTAGCTATTTATCAAAAATAACTCACCAACCCATTAACTGAGAATTTAAAAGAGAAAGAGAGAACCCCATGTCAAAACGTACAGACATACAATCTATTTTAATCATCGGTGCAGGTCCGATTGTCATCGGGCAGGCTTGTGAATTTGACTATTCGGGCGCTCAAGCCTGTAAAGCCCTAAAAGAAGAAGGCTACCGAGTCATATTGGTTAACTCAAACCCAGCAACCATCATGACCGACCCTGTTATGGCAGACGCCACTTATATTGAGCCTATTACATGGCAGACGGTAGAGAGAATCATCGACAAAGAACGTCCTGATGCGGTATTACCCACCATGGGCGGACAAACAGCACTCAACTGTGCTTTAGCACTAGATGCCAATGGCGTGCTTGCCAAATATGGTTGTGAGCTGATTGGGGCAACCAAAGACGCCATTGAAAAGGCAGAAGACCGCAAACTTTTTGATGAAGCCATGAAAAAAATCGGGCTAGAATGTCCTCGTGCTGACGTTGCCCAGACAATGGAGCAGGCATTGGACATTCAGTCACGTTTTGGCTTTCCTGTGATTATCCGCCCTTCCTTTACCATGGGCGGCAGTGGTGGTGGCATTGCTTATAACAAAGAAGAATTTTTAGAGATTTGTCAGCGTGGTTTTGATTTGTCGCCCACGCACCAGCTACTGATTGACGAAAGCTTGATCGGCTGGAAAGAATATGAGATGGAAGTAGTGCGAGACAAAAACGACAACTGCATCATCGTCTGCTCCATTGAAAACTTTGACCCGATGGGCGTACATACAGGTGACTCCATCACCGTTGCCCCTGCACAAACTTTGACCGACAAAGAATACCAACTCATGCGTAATGCGTCGATTGCCGTCCTGCGTGAAATTGGCGTAGAAACAGGTGGATCAAACGTACAGTTTGGCATTAACCCTAAAGACGGTCGCATGGTGGTCATTGAGATGAATCCTCGTGTCAGTCGCTCATCTGCATTAGCATCTAAAGCGACAGGCTTTCCCATTGCCAAAATCGCTGCCAAATTGGCGGTCGGCTATACTCTAGATGAGCTCAAAAACGACATCACAGGGGGTAAGACACCTGCCAGTTTTGAGCCGTCCATTGACTATGTGGTCACCAAAGTGCCACGCTTTAACTTTGAAAAATTTCCCCAAGCAGAAGCGACGCTAACCACACAAATGAAATCGGTGGGTGAAGTGATGGCGATTGGGCGTAACTTCCAAGAATCCATGCAAAAGGCGTTGCGTGGACTTGAAACAGGAGCGACAGGCTTTGATGAAGTGCTTGATGCCACAGGCAAAAGTACAGATGCCATCAATAGCGAAATCAAAAACCGCTTAAGCATTCCTACGCCTGAACGCATTTTTTATATCGCTGAAGCGTTTCGTCATGGGTTTAGCCTTGATGAAGTGTTTGAATTAACCAAGATTGATAAATGGTTCTTAATTCAAATCGAAGACATCATTAAGACTGAAAATCAAATTAAAACGCTTGGCTTTGGTGATTTAACCGCTGAAAATATCTGCCAATTTAAACGCAAAGGCATGAGTGATTTACGCATCGCTACCTTGATGGGCATCAGCCAAAAGCAATTTCGTAAACAGCGTTGGCAGTTGGGCATTTACCCAATTTATAAGCGTGTGGATACTTGTGCTGGCGAGTTTGCATCAAATACTGCCTATATGTATTCAAGCTATGACGACGAATGTGAAGCCAACCCCACCAATAAAGACAAAATCATGGTTATCGGTGGTGGACCCAACCGCATCGGACAAGGCATTGAGTTTGATTATTGCTGTGTTCATGCTGCCCTTGCCATGCGTGAAGACGGCTATGAGACCATCATGGTCAACTGCAACCCAGAGACGGTCTCCACCGATTATGACACGTCTGACCGCTTATATTTTGAGCCCATCACCTTAGAGGATGTGCTTGAGATTGTACGCACTGAACAGCCCAAAGGCGTGATTGTGCAGTATGGCGGGCAAACGCCTTTGAAACTTGCCCGCGCCTTAGAAGAAGCAGGCGTGCCTATCATCGGCACCAGTCCTGATGCCATTGATAGAGCAGAAGACCGCGAAAGATTCCAACAAATGATTAATAAACTAGGGCTCAAACAGCCTAACAACAGTATCATCAAATCAAGCGAAGAAGGCATTCGTGAGGCGACTAAGGTTGGTTATCCGCTCGTGGTGCGACCCTCTTATGTGCTTGGTGGTCGTGCAATGGAAATCGTCTACAATGAAGATGAGCTCAAACGCTACCTGCGTGAAGCGGTACAAGCCTCAAATGAAGCACCTGTATTGCTTGACAGATTCCTTGATGACGCCATTGAAGTGGATGTAGACTGTGTATCAGACGGCAAAGACGTGGTGATTGGCGGAATCATGCAGCACATTGAACAAGCAGGGGTTCATTCAGGAGACTCTGCCTGCTCCATCCCGCCCTACTCACTGCCCCAAGACATTCAAGATGAGATGCGTCGTCAAACCATTGCCATGGCAAAAGAGTTAGGAGTTGTCGGCCTCATGAATGTGCAGTTTGCTGTTAAAGGAGAAGAAATTTATATCTTGGAGGTCAACCCCAGAGCCTCTCGTACTGTACCCTTTGTCTCAAAATGCATCGGCACCTCCCTTGCCAAAGTTGCCGCTCGCTGTATGGCAGGTCAAACATTGGCAGAGCAAGGCTTTACACACGAGATTATACCAAAACATTTTTCGGTCAAAGAAGCAGTGTTTCCCTTTGCTAAATTCCAAGGGGTTGACCCCATCTTGGGACCTGAGATGAAGTCCACAGGCGAGGTTATGGGAGTTGGTCAGACCTTTGGTGAAGCCTACTATAAAGCAACGCTGGGCAGTGGCGATAAGCTGACAGGTTTGCCCGAAGATGGCGAAACTAAGACCGTCTTTATCTCGGTGCGTGATAGTGATAAAGTTGGTGTGGTAGATGTGGCAAAACGCCTGTCAAGATTTGGCTTTGACATCGTTGCCACGGGAGGTACACATAATGTATTAACACAAGCGGGCGTGGCATGTCAACGTGTGAACAAGGTCAGCGAAGGTCGCCCCCACATTGTGGACATGATGAAAAATGGAGATATCCATCTTGCCATCAACACCACCGAAGGCAAGCAAGCACTACAAGACTCCTTCTCCATTCGCCGTGAAGCATTGCAAAATAAAATTCTCATCGCCACCACTCTAAATGCAGGACGAGCGATGTGCGAAGCTTATGAGACCGCACTGCCTTTTGATGTCTATAAATTACAAGAATTATGATTTAAGCGATTTTTATGATTAGCCGCTGTTAAAAAATGGCGGCTAATCTTTATAAAATGATAAAAGTCGCCAAAAGGCAAGTCTGATGCCCATCCAGAGTTTGCCTCTTTTTTTTCATGCAACCATCGATGACAAAATCATGGTTATTTTATATTTTTTATCATTAATGGTGTGATGGCAAATTTTATGATGATGAGGTATTATATTTTTCCAAGATAGACATTCATATAAACCATGCATCATCAATACAATGAAAACAAATGTTCCTACTCATTGTCATTGACAAAAATAAGACCATTGTCAATCGACGTTTAGATTGCTTTTATTTCATCATTCTCTATTTTGTGCACCCATCTAAGGAGTAGTCATGGCAAGAGTACAATTAACCGCCCCAAAAGATAGCCTATTTCAAACCAACCTCATCGTGCAGATTGGCGATATTAATTACGGCAACCACCTATCCAACGACGCCATTTTACGCTTGGTCCATGAGGCAAGATTGCGTTGGCTTAAAACAGGCGGCTTTAGTGAAATCGATATTGATGGTTGTGGACTTATCATGGCAGATGCTGCCATCATGTACAAAAATCAAGCCTTTCACGGTGACGAGCTGTCTTTTGAGTTGGCAATAGATGAATGTGGCAAATCCAGTTTTGAACTTTATAGCACCATCACCCGCCAATCCGATGGTTGCCTCATAGCCATCATCAAAACCGGCATGGTTTTCTTTGATTACAAGCAACAAAAAATCGCCAAAACACCGGATGCGTTTTTAGTATTTGCACAGATAAAGCAGTCGTGACCCAATTTTTTCAATACCACCAACTTCACACCGATTATTTGTCAAGCCGATGTCAGAAAATGGCGTCTGCCATTGATACCATCGGTAAGATAAACCGCCCTATCAATCCTGATTTATTCGGTGGATTGATACACGCCATCATTGCTCAGCAAATATCGTCCAAAGCAGCTGACACTGTTTGGTGGCGATTGCATGAACTGACTTGCGTCACACCTAAAGACATTGCTGATTTGCCTCCTGATGTTTTGCAAGCCATTGGCATCTCTTATCGTAAGGCGGGCTACATCCAAGGGGTGACTCATCATATCGTGGAGAAAAATTTGGACTTAAGTGAATTGTATCAGCTGAGTGATGATGAGGTCATCAAGGTGCTAAGCGGTTTTAAAGGGGTGGGCGAGTGGACCGCTCAGATGTTGATGATTTTTAGTATGAACCGTATGAATGTCTTGAGTTGGCACGATTTGGCAATCATTCGTGGACTTAGAATGCTCTATCGTCATCGCCACATCACGCCCGCACTATTCGCCAAATACCAAAGGCGATTTGCTCCCTATAATTCGGTGGCAAGCCTATACTTATGGGCGATAGCTGGCGGAGCAATGGATTTGACCGACCCCAAACGCTAACATGGCTTACGCTGTATTTTTATTACTTCATCACATATGCTGCATCACATAAAATCCAAGCTCATCCACAAAACCACTTTGAATACTATCACCTTGAATGTTAGATAGGATGATGACAGCTTTCTGGCTAGCGGCACGAATTGCCATAAAGCCCGAATAACCGCCTGTTGCACCGTTATGCCAAACCCAACCGTCATAATCAGGACTCAAGTGCCAAGCCAAAGCAATGTCGCCATCAACGGTCGTGGGCTGCCTACTTAAAGTCAAAGCAGGGTCATTAGCAAAATGGGCTTGGGCAAATTTACTTAAATCACGCACGCTAGAAACTACCCCTCCTGCTCCCAAATAGCCTGTCATCTGCCAATGAGAGACGACTTGACCATTAATGTCCTGACCTTTGACCAGTTTGGGGTGGTTTTGAACCATAAAACTGTCCGTGTGACTGTCACTCATGCCATAACGCCCAAATATCCGCTCATCAAATAAAACAGGCAAAGGCTTGCCTTCCGACTTAGCCAGTGCATCGCCCAGCAAAGCATAACCCAGATTAGAATAATAAACCTTGTGAGGTTGTACATCAGACATGGGTGGCAACTCTTTTGCCATATCCTCTATCACATATCTTTCAAATCGGATAACATCATGGTCTTCATAGGGATTATCAGCATGTTTTGAAGTGAAGTTTTTGGGCAGTCTTGGCAAGCCTGACGTGTGATTGGCAAGACTTAAAAAACTAATAGCAGGAGCATTCAGAGCAGGATAACAATGGTTGATAGAGCCATTTATATTAAGGCGTCTTGCCACCACTGCATCAGCCAGCAGGGTAGCGGTTAAGGGCTTGGTGATGGAGCCTATCTCAAACAAGGCATCATCGTTTTGATAAGGCACGATGCTATCTTGACTCCGTTTGATGCCATGATATTGGGTGTTTTTACCATCGATGATGGCGACTGCCATCTGTGTGCCATTGGGTGCGTGACTAAGGCTCTTAAACAGTTCATCATTGAAAGCATCCTTTGGTAAAGTATTTATGGCGGTGACATGGTGGTCAGAGCCAAACATCACGCCTGCAATCTTGTCATCTTGATGGCTTAGAGTCATTGCAAGATGACCCTTGGCAAATGTCACCCCATAAAAATCAGGTGCATAAGATGTGATGGCAATAATATTACCCATATCTGTTTTTAGACCATCAAAAAATTCTACAGCATCATGCTTAGGCAATACCACTTTCATGATATCATCAAAACGCTCAAAGAGTCTATCATATTGGTCGTCATTGTATTGTTGTACAAACTGACGAATCATCTGTTGGGCAGATGGATTGATGCTGTCATCCATATTGATGTCATGGGCAGCACCATGGTCTAAAATGGATGCAGCGGGATTTGAGGCAGGATAACAGACAGTCGATAACAATAATGTTAAGACCAAAAAATGTGAATGCATGAGCTCTCCTTATTTGCTTTTATTATGGGCTAAATTGATTAGCGTGTGGTTGTGCGTGTCCACCATTTTTTACGATTGTCGCTCACATATTGCTTGCTTTTCTGGGCAAAAGATACAGACTGATGATTGTTCTTAGGCAAGTCTTTGATGTAAAAAACAAAATCTTACCCTTGATTTTTGCACATTGTTTAAACAAAAATGGCGTATGGGCTAAATACGATGTATTAAAATTATGTCACTGATACAGGGGTATAATCCCAATAAAGCAGCTTTTAATTTAAATGGTAAATATTATGCCATAAGTTCATACTCACTCTTTGGTCACTTGGTAATTTTTTGTTAAATAACTTTTGTTAAATATGTAAAGACGGTTAATTGAGCTGTTTTTTTATGATGAGAATCTGTGTGTTTAACACCTCATTGTCTAAATAGCCCATTGGCACTTGTCTTGTCATGATTTATCTTATTTGTTAAAATCTTAAACTGTTATTTGTCATGTCCATGCCTCATCATCCCTTTAGGAGCCTTTTATGTCACACACTCATCACCCAGAAACTCTAGCCATTCACGCAGGTTATGAGCCTGATATCACCACCAAAGCGGTCGCTGTACCGATTTATCAGACCAGTTCATACGCCTTTGACAGTACTCAGCATGGTGCAGATTTATTTGACTTAAAAGTGGCAGGCAACATCTACACTCGCATCATGAACCCTACCAATGCCGTGCTAGAAGCTCGCATGAGTGCCCTAGAAGGCGGCGTGGCTGGGCTGTGCGTGTCTTCAGGAATGTCCGCCATCACCTA